>CAZLRE010000088.1:0-1296 GCA_964561885.1 uncultured Planctomycetales bacterium
AGCAGCCGCGCCATATCTCAATGACATGATCTATGGATGGTCGGCAGGCATCCTTAATTCGTTCCATCTTCCGGCATTGTTCGACCAAGGGAATTTCCACGTCGCAGCGGGGACCGTGAGCGCCTTGGGCGACCCCGCGGCGTTCCGTTCGATCGTTGGTTTTATGTCATTGGCCACCGTCTGCGTTGCTTTTCAGAATATGACGGGTTTCTGGAGCGTGGTCTTGTGCCTTTCGGTCGTTGTTTGGGGCTTGCTCGCGAACATCGTGCGCATCACCATAACCGGAATGATGCTTGAGAATTTCGGCGTTGAATACGCGACCATGTTCTTCGCGGAATATTCGGTGGCGATCGTCATGATCGTTTTGATCGCTGGGATCACGCTCACAGCGGGCCTTTTGCCTCACAAAGAAGAATAACGCGAAGGGGCTGGTTTAAAACCCGCCCCTGCATTTTTGGAGATGATTCATGCGCATTCTCGTCGTTGATGATGAAAAGAAGATCGCCAGTTTTATCCAGCGCGGTCTCAAGGAGAACCATTACGTGGTGGATGTGGCGTATGACGCTGAAACCGCGCTCGAAACAGCCGAGATCAATCCGTATGATCTGATCGTCCTGGATATCATGCTCGACAGCAAGGACGGCAAGGACGGTTTCGCGGTCTGCCAGCAATTGCGCAAGAACAAGGTCAATACGCCGGTGTTGATGTTGACCGCGCGCGATTCCGTGAAAGACAAGGTCCGCGGCCTGGATGCCGGCGCCGATGATTATCTCACCAAGCCCTTCGCCTTTGATGAACTATTGGCGCGTGTGCGCGCCCTGTTGAGGCGCGAATCCACTGAGAAGACCAATCTGATCAAGATGGGGCCTCTGGAACTCAATCAGCTGACGCGCGAGGTCAAACGCGACAATAAACCTATTACGCTCACCGCCAAGGAATACGCGCTTCTGGAGTATTTCATGCTCAACGCCGATCAGGTCATCACCCGCACGATGATCTCCGAGCATGTCTGGAAAGAGGACTTCGACAGTTTCACCAACGTCATTGATGTCTACGTCAAGCACCTGCGCAACAAGATCGACAAAGGATTTTCATCCAGCCTCATTCAGACTGTCCGCGGCGTCGGTTACGTAATGAAGAAGTGACCGTAACCTATGAAGTCACAAACGAAATTCCTCGCCTTTATCATTGCCGCGCTGAAGATCATTTTCTTCCCGTTCCGCCGCGTTAAGATCAATTCCATCAAATTCAAGGTCAGCGTTCTGTACACTGTTTTTCTGGGGGGGATCCTTTTTG
>CAZLRE010000088.1:1306-7291 GCA_964561885.1 uncultured Planctomycetales bacterium
TCCATCTATTTTTATCAGGACATCGACGTGCGCCTGAAGATCAAGGCCCAGGAAACGGTCTCAACGATCAGGTCTTACGTGGATATCGTCAAGGACAAGCCGGGCGCGCTCGACTATGCCGTGCGCAAGACCTTTTTCTACGACGCTGATTATCCGGTGAGCATCTTTGATTTGGGTAAGGTCAAACGGCTTGAGAACAGATGGCAGGAACGCGCGGACGTCATGGGGATGCATGAGAGTTATGTCGCTTTTGTTTCTCCCGAACAGGACCATGTCATCGTGACCAAGAATTTTCCGTCGAGATTGCTTCAGACATTCCTTCAGATCAAACATCTTCCGGAGAAACCCGCTCAGGTGGTCTTCAACAATGTGCTTTACAGAGGCGATGACATCCGGGTCGTGACCGCGTCCTACTTAAGCACGGACGGAAAACGCCACATGCTCCATATCGGCGTCTCGCAGAGGCACGTGACACAGCTTTTGGACCGGTTGGCGTATTTCATGACGATCGGGGTGCCGGTCATTCTGTTGTTGACGAGTTTTGTCGGCCTTATTCTGGTCAACCGCATGCTTGACCCGATCGAGGAGATCGCAAAAACGGCCAGCCAGATCACGCATGAGGACCTAAGCGCGCGCATCAAGACCCGGCACATGGACTCCGAAGTCAAATATCTGGTCGATTCCTTCAATGACATGATCGTGCGTCTGGAGCGATCGTTCCGTCATATCAATGATTTTTCTTCCCACGTCGCGCATGAGCTCAAAACGCCTTTGGCCATCATCAAGGGCGAATCCGAGGTCATCTTAAGCCGCGAGCGCACGGTCGAAGAGTACAAGGCGGCGATCGGCATCACGCTCGAGGAAGCCAACCGCATGCGCGCCACCGTCGAGGACCTGCTTTTACTGGCCAAGCTCGATTACCAGCCGGAGATCTTCCGTTTCGAGTCTTTTGATTTTTCGGATTTCTTTTTTGAGATCTGCGAGCAGGCGCGCACGCTTGCGGCGAAACGCAAACTTTCTGTCAAGGTCACCATGCCCGAGAAAAAAGTTTATTTCAAAGGCGACAAGCTCCATCTGCGCCGGTTATTCTTTAACCTGATCGACAATGCCCTTAAATTCACGCCGGCGCCGGGACAGATCACCTTGAGCCTTGCCTATAACGAGAAGAGCATCATCGCCACCGTATCCGACACCGGGATCGGCATTCCCGAGAAGAACATCCCGAGGATATTCGAACGCTTCTATCACGCCGATCACCGCAGCGAGGACGACGCCATCGCCTCGAGCGGCCTGGGTTTGTCCATCGTTCAGTCCATCGTCAAGATCCACAACGGCCACATCCGCGTCTCCAGCAAGGTCCGCCAGGGGACCACATTCCAGATCACGTTTCCTGCCGCTTCATGATCTCACCCATGAAAATTTTTTAATTGTATATTCATGTTTTCTTCACTGTGCGTTTGTTAATGTTGCTTCTGCCGTAAGGATATCCACTAGTTTTTTAGTGGCGCTTTACTAACACACCCCTCGCATAACCACTTGAAGATTTCTTTGAAATCTTCTACGTATGCTTCGGGGTTATCCGCCTTGAACAGTTGACCGGCGGATAAGGAGGTGGATTATGAACGATCACTCATTTATTGTAGGTCTGTCGGTTTTTGTCATGCTCTCCTGCGGGGTCCCGTGTTCTAATGCGCAGGATGGGGGTGACGGAATGGCGATCGAATGGATGTCATCGATCATCGACAACGAGGCCCGCAAGCTGGGTGGCACAAAAGTGGTGGCCGAGCATTTTAAGGCCCAGTACGGTGTTGACGCCGAGGTGATCTATACGCTCAGGGAACAGAAGATCGGTTACGGCGATATCGGCGTTGTCCTGGCCATGGCCGAGCAGATGCCCGGTGGCATCAACCAGGATAATCTTGATGAGATCGTGTCTTTGCATGCCGGCCAGAATATCAGCCGGCGCTGGGAGACAATTGCGGAATATCTGGGTCTTGACAGTGAGCGGTTCATCCACCGGGTCAATGAGGTCACCTTTCAGGTCCCGGACATGGCGGTCGCCAACGCGCGGCAGGTAAGCGTGTCCCGATAGACCGGACCAGATCATACGAAATGGTCTTATAAGAGAAAGAGGTTCCCATGAAAAAAATACTCATCATCGATGATGAAGACCGTATCAGGGATATTTATTCCCGCCTGTTCGTTCAGGCCGGGATCATTGTGCGCCGGGCCAAGAACGCCACGGAGGCGACCAATATCATGATCCGCGAGGACATCGATCTTGTCCTTCTGGATGTCCGGATGGCCGTTGTGGACGGCCGGACCATGTTCGACATAATTAAGGAATACGACCCTCAGGGCAAGGTCATTATCAGCAGTGTTTACCCGGTGGAGAAACAGCGCGAGCTCATACCCAGAGCGCTGGGTTATTACGATAAATCCGACGGGCCCATCAAACTGCTGGAGATGGTCGTTAACAACCTCATCTGACGGAAAACCGCTGTGCGCACCCGGGATGCGGGGCGGTTTTCTTAGATGAAAGTCTGGACACGGCCTGTTCAAATTGTTACTATATGCCCATGAACGATACGGTGTATGCGCAGTTTTAGTTTTGACCGCAAGGCCTCCCAAATCCATGTATAAAGCGATAAAAATTGTCAAAATACGGGTCATTGTGTTAAATCCCAACGCAGATTCATCAATGTTCTTTCCTCGGCGGCTAAAAGCTTGTCCCTGAGGGATTTTTTAATTTCATCATACATAAACAAGGAGAAAGCCATGACGTTGAAGTCGAACCTGAAGGTTTTAGGATACGCAATATTTTTTGTCTGCCTGATCGTGTCGGCGGCATCGGCCGCGGCACCGGCAGGCTCTCCGGTGTCGGGCGTGATGCCGGCGACCGGCGGGCAGGAATCGACAACGCTTTGGCAGCTTTTAAAAAGCGGCGGATGGTCCATGATCGTGCTCGGGTTCTTATCGATGGTCGCCATGGCCCTCATTGTTTATGATTTCATGACGCTTAAGCCCGAGCTCAAAGCGCCCCAGCGGTTCTTTGAAGATCTTGTTGAGAGGATCGAATCCGGGGACCTCAAATCCGCCCAGCAATTGTGCCGCCGGCACGATAACATTTTGGCGTCGATCGCGCTGGCCGGACTTGAGCGCACAGCCAAGGGGCGCGTCATCGTGCGCGAAGCCATGGAAAATGCCGGACGCAAAGAGGTCAGCAAGCTTTGGTTGAACATATCCTATCTGGGCGACATTGCCACCATCGCGCCTCTGATGGGACTTCTGGGGACCGTTCTGGGGATGATCCAGGCGTTTAACGTGATCTCGTACGCCGGCGCGAGCCTTAAACCCATCATGCTGGTCGGCGGTATTTCCAAGGCGCTTGTTACGACAGCGGCGGGTCTGGTCATCGCAGTCCCGGTTTTGTCGGTCTATTCCTATTTCCGGGGCATTGTGCAGGAAATTTCCGACCGCGTTGAGATGTATTCGACCGACATCATGAAGATGATCGAAGAGACCGCCAAGCATTAATCGTTGTTCCCATTGATCAATAACAAACAAAGGTGCCTATATGTCCCGATTCGATCCGACCAACGCATACGACCGTCCTCATATCCAGCTCATCCCGCTTATTGACATTTTGTTCTTCGCCCTCGTATTTTTCATGATCTTAAGCGTGTATTACCACGCGGAATCCCAGATTGAGATCAATGTCCCTAAATCTTCGCAGTCCATGGACCCTCAGCGTTCTCCGACGGCAGTTGTCATCAACGTCAACACCGAGGGGCAGTTCATCGTCAACGGCAAAGCGTATGACGCCGCAGGCCTTGAGGAATTGTTCCGGAAACTGACTTTGCTGACGCCGAACCAGGCTGTCATCATCCGGGCCGATGAGAAAACGTACCATCGATTCATCATCGAGGCGCTGGACATCTGCGCGCGCACCAACGTCAAGGATATTTCATTCGCGACATCCGAAGGAAAATAATATGAATGGTCTTTTATCCATACGAATGGTTGTTCTTTCGGTTTTCATCGCCGCTGCGATGATATTCTCAAGTATATCTTGGGCCCAGCAGCTTTTGATCAGCGAAAGCGAGAAGATCGATTTCGCCCAGGGCTTAAGACAGCAGGGGCAATATGCCATGGCGGTCGCCCAGTTCGAAGAATTCATCCAGCAATTCCCTCAGAGCCCATTTATCGCGGATGCCTATTTGGGGGCGGGGGAAAGCCGTTTCTTTTTGAAGGAATACGATAAGGCCATTGAGCAATTCCAGAATTACCTGACGAATTTTCCCGACGGAAAAGACGCCGGCATCGCGCGCGTGCGTTTAGGGCAGGCCTATTATGTGCAGGGCAACCAGGATGAGGCTATAAAGCAGTTTGGTGCTGTGACGGCCGAGACCCTGAACGCCCAGTTCAAACAGACGCTGTATTTCTTTAAAGGCCAGATCCTGGCAGCGCAGAACAATGAGGCGGATGCCCTCGCCAATCTTCAGCTGGCGGTCGAGAACGCGGAGGCCACCGCTTACAATGCCCAGGCTTATTTCAAGTGGGGCTCTTTGCTCGCACAGAAAGATCCCAACGCCGCGCTTGAGAAATATACGAAAGCCCTTGAGTTCGCGGACAACAGCGAGATCAAGGCCTCGATCGCGCTTAAGCAAGGTGAGGCGTACTATCTATTGAAGCAGTACGATCTGGCCGAGAAGATTTTTCGCGAGACCACGATGGCGTATCCGTCCCTGCCTGTCGTGACCGATGCGATCGCCAGCTGGTATTCCGTTCTTATCCAGCAGAAAAAATACGATGTGATCATTGAAAATTTCAATCAGCAGCTGCAAGGCACGGTGGACAAACCTGAATATTTCCAGGCGTATCTTTCCGTGGCCAGGGCCATGGCTGGCTCTGCTAAGGTGGATGAAGCCGCCGCTTTGCTGGATAAAATAGCGGCCCTTCCCGGTTTGAGCGAACCGAACAAGGCCGCGGTCGTGCTGAACAAGGCGCGGGTGTATTTCGACAACGGGAAATTCGCCGATACCGTGACCTTCATCGACGGGAATTTAAGCGAGGATGCCAAGACCAAAGCCGCGATGCTTTTGTTAAAAGCCAAGGCCCAGATGAGCCTTAAGGAATATGACAACGCCTGGACGGTGTATGAACAGGTGAGCAAGGATTTTGCCGACCTTCCGGTGGTGGCCGAAGCCCTGTGCGGCATGGCCTATGTGCGTTACGCGCAGGAACAGTACGAGCCTGCCGCAGGATTGTTCATGGATTGTTACGGCAAAGCGCAGGAAGAGAACCTGCGCGGGGACGCCATCTATAACGGCTTTGTCTCCTATCGCAAAGCCGGCAATGAAGACAAAACCATTGAAGTGGCAGAGCAGTATATCGCCATGACGCCCGCCGGAAAGAACCAGGCCGAGGTCGCCATTGCTTTGTCAGGCCTCTATTCCAAACGCCAGTTGTATGACAAGGCCAACGAGATCTTAGCGCCTTATTTGAATGATCCCGATGAGACCAAACGCCGTAACGCGGTGTTCCAGTCGGCCTACAACATGCAGCTCTCCGGCAAGACCGAAGAAGCGATCAAAAGTTATGAGGCCTTCATGACCGACGGAAAGAACGACCGTCTGTCATATCTGGCCCACAAGAACAGCATCATGATGTTCCTGCAGAACAAGAACGATGAGAAGGCCGCCGAACTTTTGGGCAAGGCCGTGGTTGGTTTTGAAGATAATGATTTTCCCCTGAAGTCCTATCTGTGGCTGGTGGAGCATTGGCAGGCCAAAAGCGACGCGGCCAAGATGCTGGAAATTCTCACCGCCGCCGAGAAACATCATGCCGGGGACGCCGAGGCCGTGGGCATTAAATTTTTCAAAGGCCAGGCCTTTCGCATGCAGGATGACTGCAAGCAGGCGCTCGAGAATTATGATCTGGCCATCAGCGGCGACACCGGCTTCGGTTATAAGGGAAGAGCGC
>CAZLRE010000089.1:0-7261 GCA_964561885.1 uncultured Planctomycetales bacterium
TCGACATTCATGCGCAGTTTCAGGATCATCTCGGCCAGATCCTGGTGAATGGATTCATACATGATCTGGAACATCTTGAAACCTTCACGTTTATATTCGATCAACGGATCGCGCTGTCCAAGGGCCCGCAGGCTGATGCCTTCTTTGAGATGGTCCATGGCATATAAGTGATCTTTCCATTTGGTGTCGATGACATGCAACAGGATCATGCGTTCCAGATGGCGCAGATGCTCGCTTGTGAGCTCTTTTTCTTTATCCTGATAGGCCATCAAAAGCTGGCTTGAAATTAACTCTTTAGCTCCCTGCACGGTCATGCCGTCGAACTGGTCTTTGATCTGGGAGAGATCATAATTGAATTTCGTCTTCAGGTAATTCTCCAGACCCGCCAGATCCGGCGTATCCTGCCCCTGGGAGACAAAGAACTGCTCGACAATGACATCGCCGGTTTTGGTGATGGAATCGACGATAAAATCTTTGATGTTGTCACCCTCGAGAATGGAACGGCGCAGGTTGTAGATGACCTCGCGCTGTTTGTTCATGACGTTGTCATATTCGATGAGCTGTTTGCGGATCTCGAAGTTATAATTTTCAACACGCTTCTGGGCGGTCTCAAGACTGCGGGACACGAGCGGGGATTCGATGACCTGGCCTTCTTCCATGCCGAGAGAGTTCATGACCGAAATGATGCGGTCGCCGGCGAACAGACGCATGAGATCATCTTCCAGGGAAACGTAAAAGCGCGATGAACCCGGATCGCCCTGACGGCCGGAACGGCCGCGCAGCTGATTGTCGATGCGCCGCGACTCATGGCGCTCAGTACCCAGCACGTGAAGACCTCCGACCCCGACGACCTGGTCATGTTCGATCTTGACCTGAGCACGGAACTGGTCGATGAACGTCTTGATCACTTCCTGCTGTTTGGCCGGGTCCTCATCACCTTTTAATTTTTGAGAAGCGAGATTGCGCGCCAGATATTCCGCATTACCGCCCAGAACGATGTCGGTCCCGCGTCCGGCCATGTTGGTTGCGATCGTGACACCCTTGAATCGTCCGGCCTGGGCGATGATGTGGGCTTCCATCTCATGGAACTTGGCGTTCAAGACCTGGTGGGTCACACCTTTGGCCTTGAGAAGCTCGGAGATGATCTCGGACTTTTCGATGGAAATGGTTCCGACAAGGACCGGCTGTCCCTTGGCATGCAGCTGCTCGATCTCGGCGACAACGGCGTTGTATTTCTCGCGCGTCGTTTTGTAAATACAATCAGGATGATTCACGCGCTGCAATTTGCGGTTGGTGGGAATGACCACGCAATCCAGATTATAAATTTGTTTGAACTCATTGGCCTCAGTATAGGCTGTGCCGGTCATGCCGCTTAATTTCTGGTACATGCGGAAATAATTCTGGAACGTGATCGTCGCCAGAGTCTGGTTCTCGCGCTCGATCTTGATGCCTTCCTTGGCCTCGATCGACTGATGAAGGCCGTCCGACCAGCGGCGGCCGGGCATCATGCGCCCGGTGAACTCATCGACGATGACGACCTTGCCGTCCTTGACCACGTAATCGGTGTCGCGGCGGAAGAACTCCTTAGCGCGCAGACCGTTGATGATCTGATGGCGGTACTCAATGGTTTCCATTTCATGAAGATTCGCGATCCCGAAAAGCTTGGCGACCTTTTCTTCCCCTGCCTCCGTGATCGAGACCGTTTTGCCTTTTTCTTCGGCCACATAATCAAATCCAACGGATAGGTCTTCGCCGCGGTGCTTGGCATCGATCTCTTCCTGCTCGGTCACACGGCGGCCTTTGAGCTGGGGAACGATCTTGGCAGCGGTGTAATATTTATCGGTCGACTCCTCGGCCGGACCGGAGATGATCAGCGGTGTTCTGGCTTCGTCGATCAAGATGCTGTCAACTTCGTCGACGATGGCGAAATGAAAATCGCGCTGGACCATTTCTTCTTTGTAGCTGACCATGTTGTCGCGCAGATAATCAAAACCGAATTCGTTGTTGGTGCCGTAGGTGATGTCGCAGCGGTAGGCGGCCTGACGGTCGCGGGGCGGCAGGTCATGCACAATGACCCCGACGGTCAATCCCAAAAATTCATAGATCTTGCCCATCCATTCACGGTCGCGTCTGGCCAGATAATCGTTGACCGTGATGACATGAACGCCTTCGCCGGAAAGGGCATTGAGATACGCCGGAAGCGTGGCCACAAGGGTTTTACCCTCACCGGTCGTCATCTCCGCGATACCTCCGTTGTGAAGGACCATGCCGCCGATCAACTGAACGTCAAAATGCCGCATGTTCATCAATCGCTTGCCCACTTCACGCACGACGGCAAAAGCCTCTTCGAGGATATTATCCAGGATCTCGGCACGGGCCAGGCTCAGGTCTTCCTGGGCTTCTTTCAAGGATTGGCTCAACTGCTCTTTTTCTTCGGGAGATTCGCTGGTGCGGTAGGACGCTATGATCTCTTCGCATTTGCCGCGGGGAACATGCAGGGCGGTGTCGACCTTCAATTTGAATTCCGCGGTCTTGGCGCGCAATTCTTCGTCGGAAAGCTTGCTGACGGTCTCTTCAAGGGCGTTGATGCGCGAGGCGCGAGCGGCATATTTGCGCACCACAGTGATCGACGGAATGGGCATGTCCTCATGAAGATGGACCTGCACCGCGGGTTTTAGAGAATTGACAAAATTTTGGGCGCTTTTAAAAACGCTTTTGCGGATGAGAAAATCAAACATGTCGGGTCCTTTATGCTGGGGTTCCCCAGAATCCCAGTCCCCAGCATCCCTGTTCAACCGGGGCGTTGGGTCTCTGGAGGCTGGGGCACAATTTATTCCTTATCTCGCTCTTTACTCTTCTTGTCCCGGTCTTCGGGTTTTAATTTCAAATAGGCTTCAATGAACGGATCGATCTCACCATCCAAAACTTTGGCGGTATTGCCCGTCTCGTGGTCCGTGCGGTGGTCTTTGACCATGTTATAGGGATGCAAGACATACGACCGGATCTGGCTTCCCCACTCGATCTTCTGTTTCTCGCCGGCCTCTTTGGACATGCGCTCTTCCTGCTCACGGCGCATGCGTTCGTAAAGTTTGGCGCGCAAAACACGCATGCACTGCATGCGGTTCTGGAGCTGGGAGCGTTCGTTCTGGCTCTGCACCACAATTCCCGACGGATTATGGGTGATGCGCACCGCGGAATCCGTCGTGTTGACGCTCTGTCCTCCCGGGCCGGATGAGCGGAACACATCAATGCGCAGATCCGCGGGGTTGATGTCCACCGCGATGTCATCGTTGATCTCCGGAATGACTTCAACGGAAACGAACGACGTGTGCCGCCGCTTGTTGGCATCGAACGGCGAGATGCGCACAAGCCTGTGCACGCCTTTTTCAGCTTTCAAATAACCGTAAACCGGGTCGCCGGCAATGCGTATGGTCACATTTTTGATCCCCGCTTCTTCGCCGTGAAGGATATCGAGCTCCTGGGTCTCATAGCCGTGGATCTCCGCCCAGCGCAGATACATCCGCAAAAGCATGCTGGCCCAGTCGCAGGATTCGGTCCCGCCGGCGCCGGCATTGATGCTTAAAATTGCATTGCTGTGGTCGAATTCTCCGGAGAGAAGCGTCTGCAATTCGAACTTTTCGATGACCTCGGTCAAAGCCGAGGCCTCAGCCGTTAACTGCTTGAAGATTTCCGCGTCCTGGCCCGCAATTTCCAGAAACTCCAAAGCATCGGCCACGCGTTTTTGCGACGCTTCAAAGGGTTCCACCACCCCTTTTAAGCTTTTAAGTTCCTGCATCAATGTGTTGGATTCGGAAGAATTATCCCAGAATCCGGATTGCGCCATCTGTGACTGAATCAACGCGATGCGTTCTACTTTGCCGGCAAGGTCAAAGATACCCCCGAAGGTAGCGGAGCTTGGCGTCCAGATCAAGGAACGTCTTTCTTAAAACATCGACAGACATAAATGACTGCTTTCTCTAAAATTTCGTTCAAAGGCGGGTTATTATAACACACGTCTTTTGACGCACAACGTCTTTGCTAGAGATAATTTCCGAGGAAAAATTATTCTTTAACCACCGGTTTGCTGACGCTTTTCAGGCGCATGGCGGTCACGCTCAACCCGTTCTTGTTCTCGGTGTTGACATCGACCTTCACCACATCCCCGGTGCTTTTATCCGTAAATTCAGCGGTCGCGATGGCGATGATGCCGTATCGGCGCAATTTTTCATCAAGACTGACGAACTGAAGATTGCGCATTTTCTTGGCCTTCTCATCATAAAGGTCGAACGTGCCGGTCGCCTGCGACTGGGTGTCGATATACTCCTGCATAAAGGCCTTGATCTCTTCATCCGTATATTCCGCCTTGGCCTCTTTGACTTCGGGAGCCTTAACAGAAGCGATCACCATATCTTTAATGCCGTAGGTGCCGTTCTCTGTTACAACTTTAATGTCCAAAGCGACGACATCGCCGGTTGAAGTATCGCGAAAATCACCGCGCACGACCGTTGTGTCGCCGTCCTGAGTTGTCTCCGTCTTGTAATCGATCAGGTCGAGGGTGCGGACTTTATTGATCGAACCGTCATAAAGATCAAGCCTTCCGGTCGTTTTGCTGCGTTCTTTGATATCGGCTTTCACCGCTTCCAATAGGGCTGAATCTGTTGTTGCAACGGCTTCTGTCGCGGTTTCTGAGGCAACGACCGCAGAGGGTTCTTCAACTGTTTCGGCCACTTCTGTGAGCTCAGAAGTCAGCTCAGTTGCGGCTTCATCGGCCGCATCGATCATCGGCTGATCGTCAACGACAGCCTCAGATGTCATTTCATCGACCTGATTAGCGATCTGGTCATTGGCTTCCAGAAAACCCTCGTATGGCTTCACCGCAGATTCCGCGAAAACCGCACCTTCGTCCACCGATTCCATTCCCGCTTCATCTTTGACTTCTTCGACCACCAAACTGTCAACCATGCTTTCGGCAGTTTCCTGAGCCGACACCGGTCGGCCGTTTAGAACCAAAACAAATAATACAATCAACGCAAATCTTACCGCTTTCATACAATTACTCCTTTTTTATGACAACTTACTATGAGGTTATTGAGCCAAAATGAATAAGCCATTGTAATGGAGAAGGCCTGAAAAATCAATTTATCCCTTTAGCCTGAACCACTTGATTATAAATGGACCGCGATATCCGGCTGAAGCGTTCTTCCTGGACGGCCGCGACCACTTCCCCGCCCCTGATAAGACAGGCGGCGCTGTCGTGAAAGAATGCGGAAAGCCCTAAAATGAATGTCGGAGGAATACTCATGTTATTCGAACTTCAAAACAGGCGATAAATGTTTATAGACCAGATCCGCAACCAACCGGTTGCCGGAAAGACTATAGTGCCATCCTTTGCCGTCGTTATTAATATAAAGCTTTCTGCGTTCATCGATCGGTAGTTTTCTAAAGTCTTCGGACAGGTCAAGAAAATCAATATCTCTCTGTTTCAGCTCGGAACTCCGGAAATCCCTGATGACCTGATCAGGATTGCCCTGGAGATCTGCGTAATACGTCGGGAAATAGACAACGATCAGCCTGCTTCCTTTTTCCTGATTGACCTTCTTTAGATGTTCAAGGATGGTTAATGTTACCTGCCGCGACATGCTTTGTTTTTCAATATCTTCGGGAGAATACCGTTCAAATCGCGACCTCATTCTTTGACCGACCCTGATGAAACGCAAGGCATAAGGAACGGGAACGTTCTTGATCTGCAGCTTTCCCTGGTCAAGGGTCAAGAATGGTTTGTTATAACCGTTGAATTGACTGCCAAAACGGTTGAAATTATCATAAATGATCCCGAAAATCTGCGCATGATGGTCGAACTTGATGCCGTCGCGCATATACCACAAATAGGCCTGGTCGATGCCATAAGCTCTTTGCCCCATGTTGATGGCCTCCAGTCTCCCATCGATCCTGGTTAAAAGCTCGCACCATACCTCATCGTTACTTACGCCATGGCCGAACGTAAAGGAGTCGCCGGAACATATGATCCTCTTCTTTCCTTTCGGGACTTGGAGATCGAAATTGCGGTTATTGCGAAAACCCTGGTCATTGATCTTTATGAACACATTCTTCCCGAAACCATCCTGATCGTAATAACCCGCTATATTGGACCATCCAAGAAAAGCGTCATACCGAACATTGGACCGCGTCTTATGAAACGGCAGGATCAGTTCATAAGTGATCACGCTTACCGTGAACGCCAAGAAAGCCAGAACACCAATTCTCAAATACGAAAAGCGCATGATTGAAAAAATAAAATGTTATGGATATTTGACCGATCGAAGAATTCCCTCAACACATCTCCGGTCTCTATTTCTGCGCCGGCTTACCCAGCGTCAACTCATAAACCGTCATTCCGACGAGCATGCTTAAAAAGAAAATGATTATTTTCAATGATGCGAACCCGAGGGCGGTGACGGCCGGCCCCGGACAGATCCCGCCCAAACCCCAGCCGATGCCGAACAGGGCCGACCCGGCGATCAGTTTCCGGTCGATCTTCGTGGCCGTTGGAAGAACGAAATCATCGCAGCACACAGGTTTTTTGAACGACTTCTGCAAGCGAAAAGAGATTAATGTCACGGCCAGACCGCCGGCCATGACCATGGCCAGACTCGGGTCCCAATTGCCTGTCACGTCCAGAAATCCGATGACCTTGGAAGGATCGACCATGCCGGAAATGCATAATCCCAAACCAAAAACAATTCCCATCAGCAATGAGATCACTTTGGTCATCATGACGCGCCTCCCAGATGACAGATGAGCCACACCGTCAGCATGGCTGAGACCATAAAAATGACCGTCGCGGCCAGCGAACGTTTGGAACAGCGCGCCAGGCCGCAAATGCCGTGACCGCTGGTGCACCCTGAACCCAAACGCGTTCCAAACCCGACGCAAAGACCCGCCAGAACCAAAATGACATTGGATGCATCGACTGTGATTTCCGCCGATGATCCTGACCATTGGTGATATCCGATGCCCGCGGTCAAAAGTCCCAGCAGGAACATCACGCGCCAGCCTCTTTCCTGAGAAGAGAAGATGGCCTGGCTTAAGATCCCGCTGATGCCCGTGATGCGTCCGTTTAAAAGCAGCATTCCCGTTGCGGCCAGGCCGATGAGCATTCCTCCAAACAATGACGACCATGGTGTGAAGTTTTCCATATTCAATTCCTTAAACCCGGATTTTTCAATACAAGCGGCGATATCGTCCATAAATTTGTGCACTA
>CAZLRE010000090.1:0-1839 GCA_964561885.1 uncultured Planctomycetales bacterium
AAACCGCAGGTGCGGTTTTCCACCAATTTTTCACTGATCTCCAGGGCATACAGGATAGGAACCCCGCTATCGATCAAAATGGACATCTGCGAGGCAAAACGCTCCACAACAATTTTCTTGGAGATCATACCAAAGGTCGGAAGGCTGAAAATAAATTTTTCGAACTGCATTTGTCCGATCGCAGTTTTAATGTATTGCTTAAAAGCAAAAGATATAACCACACAACCCATGATAATAATAACTATCTTCTGTTTAATGAATTTAAACACTGCCAAAAGCAGCTTGGTGAACGCGGGTAATTCTTTGCCCATCGAAACATAAATGGCTTCAAACTTGGGGCCGACAAAGAACGCAAAGAAACCGATCGCGCCCACGCACACGAACATCAAGATGCATGGATAAATGATCGCAGAGATAATAATGGATTTAAATGCCGCCTGCTGTTCCATGAATATCGCCAACTTTTCCAAAACCTGGGGCATCGTTCCTGAAGCCTCACCAACTTCGACCAGACTGACCCAAAATTGAGTAAAATGTTTGGGATGCTTCTCGAGACTGCTGCTCAGAGAACGCCCTTGTTCCACATCATTACGCACCTGCACCAGCACGCCATGCAAGGTTTTACTTTCGACCTGGGAAAGAATGACATCCAGACTGCGCAAGAGTGTAATACCGGCTTCGAGCATGGTGGCCAGCTGACGGGCAAAAACAAGGATATCATCCATCGTCACATTATCGTGCGTAAAGGATTGCTTTTTGACCTTTTGCTCTTTCTTTTCTTCCGGCTTAGGACCATCCAGACGGATCTCCTGAAGAGAAACAACAAAATATCCCTGACCCTGCAATTTATCGATCAAGCTCTGTTCGCTGGATGACTCTTCGATCTCCTGGATCGTTTTACCATCGATATTTTTCGCTAAATATTGATATTGCGGCATTATTAAACCTTTTATGCTGTTGTTACGCCCAGAACTTCTTCCAGACTTGTAATTCCCTCTTCGACTTTCTTAAGGCCTGATTCGAACAAAGTGTCCATACCGTTCTTACGGGCCGCATCCTTGATCTCAGCGTATGTTGCGTTCTTGGAAACCAAATTACGGATCTCGTCGTTGATCGCCATGACCTCAGCGATTACCACGCGCCCTTTATAACCCGTGTGATTGCATTCATCGCATCCTTTAGGTCTGTAAATAAGATCGACGTTCAGCTTGATATCTCCGAGCTGATCTTTGGTGGGCTCGTATGGTTCCTTGCACTTGGGTCACAGCTTGCGCCCCAACCGCTGGGCGATCACAAGCACCAATGACGGCGTGATCAAATAGCTCGGCAAACCAATATCGATCAGACGCGTGATGGCCGAAGGCGCATCATTCGTGTGCAATGTGCTTAAAACAAAGTGTCCCGTCAAGGCCGCGCGCACACAGATCTGGGCCGTTTCTACGTCGCGCACCTCGCCGACCATGATGATGTCAGGGTCCTGGCGCAAGAACGCCCTCAAAGCGGTCGCGAATGTCAGTCCGATGTCGTTGCGGACACCCACCTGATTGATGCCTTCGATCTTGAATTCAACCGGGTCTTCGGCGGTCATGATGTTCTTCGACGGGTCCATGACCTCATTGAGCGACGAATAAAGCGTGGTCGACTTACCGCTTCCTGTCGGCCCGGTGACGAACATCAATCCGTAGGGAGACTTCAATGCCTTGCGGATCAAAGCCAATTGCTTGGCATCAAATCCCAGCGTGGAGATATCAAGTTTGGTCGCGCCCTTGTCCAAAATACGCATAACCACCTTTTCCCCCCATACCGTCGGTATGGTTGAAACGCGCAAATCAACCGTGC
>CAZLRE010000090.1:1849-7195 GCA_964561885.1 uncultured Planctomycetales bacterium
CAGCTTGGCCGAGATCGCGCCGTCCTGAGGAAGACGTTTCTCGGCAATGTCCAGCTTTGACAAGATCTTGATACGGGAAACTATGGCCATATGCAGATGGCGCGCCGGCGGAGGGATCTGATAAAGAGAACCGTCAATGCGGTAACGGACCTCGAGCTTGTCCTTGAATGGTTCGATATGAATATCACTGGCTTTCTCATCGATCGCCTGACGGATGATCAGATCAACCAGCTTGATGACCGGCGCCTCTTCAGCCTTGGCGATTAATTTATCGAGACTGAGCTCTGCATCTGTCGATAATTCTTTACCGCCGCTGCCCGGCGAAGACCCTTCCTTCGAACGGTCATACGTATTCTCGACAGCCCGGTCCAGCAAGGAGCCCATGCTCTCTCCGCCCTTGCCTTCGATATAAAATTCCTGTATGGACTTGACGATGTCGGATTTGGTGGCGATCACAAGATTGATCTCGCATCCGGTGATGACCTTAAGGTTATCAAGCATGATCAGGTCCAACGGATCAAAAACCGCGCACGTCAGCGACCCCATGTTCTTGGCCAGCGGAAGAACAAGATACTTCTGCGCAAAATCTTGAGGGACCAACTTGTCTAAGCCTTCGTCCATTTGCGGCTTGAGCAACCCGGAACTGCGCGACGCGTAGGGGATCAACAGCTGAGCACCCAAAGCGGCCGCGAGGGTCTCCTCTTTGATCATGCCGAGCTTTAGCAAGATCTCTCCAAGACGGCCCTGTTCCTGCATCTGAACTTTCATGGCGTCTTGCAGCTGGGCCTCAGTGATAAGCCCCTGATCGATCAATATTTCGCCTAAGCGTAGACGTGTCGACATATTAATATTTCTGACGTTCCACGGATTTCAATTCTTTATCGATCTGGCTCAACTTGCTCTTGGATACATTTTGTTCACGGACAGGATAAACACCCTGGGATTGCGGGGTTTGAGAGATCGGAGTATCGTTGACGATCGAAGGTGTGATAAAGATCAGCAATTCCCGTTCTGCCGACGACTTATTCTTATGCCGAAAAGCCCTTCCAACCAGAGGCAAATCGCCCAACACCGGCAGCTTCGTGACGGTTTCCGTATCATCGGTCCTCAATAATCCGCCCACTACAACCGTTTCACCATTTTTGACTTTCATGAGCTGCTGTGAACCGCGCTCTTCGGCATCTTTAAATGTCCGGTCTCCGAATGTAGCGCCACTTCTCGCCTGGATGACCCTGGGGGCAACAGCCAGGGTAATTTCACCGTTAGCCAGATTGGCCTGAGGAGTGACCAGTAAAAACACACCGGTCTCAACACGTTCGGCTTCAACGGTCGTGTCCTCGGTCCCGCCGGCAGCGGTAGTTGTTGTCACACCGATCGCTTCATCGGTTGATATTTTGATCTCTGCGGTCTGATTATTCAGGGTCACGATCCTGGGTCTTGCTAAATTGCGCGTGTCGGTCTGGGTCTGCAAAAACTGAACGATCATCTTAGACACCGAAGTATCTAAAAGTCCTGTCGTGTATTCAGGATCCTCAAAAGAAAAACCCTTATCTTTTAACAATTGAAGATCCCAAGGGTATAGGACCTGACGTGTAGCGCCTGTTAGCTCTGCCAAGCTTTCGCTGAATTTCACACCGATCAGATCCGCAGAGTTCTTGGACACATCCAACATTTCGACCTCGATCAAGACCTGAGGAACAGCGACATCCAGCCTCGCGATCAAGGCTTCGATCTCCTTAAATTGTTTTTCACTGTCGGTGACGATCAAACTGTTCGTCCGGGGGTCTTCCATGACCTTGCCATACCGGGTAATGATCCCTCTCACAGCTCCCAAAATCCCGCCCGCCCCGCCTCCTGAAGCAGACGAACCGCTTGATGAACTCGAGTCAGAAGCCCCCTCGGATTCAATATTGATCGTACTGTTGATCTTCGAGGACGGCACTGACGCATGCTTCAGGCGATAAATGCGTGTCACCAAATCCTCTCCATCGGCCGGCTTTGCTTTGACAATGAATATATCGCTACCCTGCTGAACCTCATATTCCAATCCGTTGGCGCTCAGGATCTTCTCCAACGCCTCCTCAACTGGAATGTTGTCGAAAAATAATGTGACCGTTTTATCGTGCAGGTCACTGGCCGCAATAAAATTCATACCGGATTGCTGCGAAAATATTTTAAGGACATCACTTAATGGGGCATCCTTAAAATCCATTGAAATACGCTTTGAATAATTGGGATAAATAAATTTGCTCTCTTCGGATGTGTATTGAGCGAAAACATCCGTGACCAGAGACGCACTTAAAAGAATGCCTGCGGTCATTAAAACTATATATTTCTTCATATTCTTCTCCCAAGAAAGAAAATCACGGTTTCGGGGCAGCAGCACTGCTTTGAGTAGAGATCCTTAACAACCTGTTCACACCGTTTTGCGAAAACTCAACGCCGTCCTTACGTATCTCAACAACACGTATTCCATTGACCTCATCTCCCACCTTCACGACCTTATCATTAACGATAGCTTGCGGGCTGTCCGTATTCCAAACCAAACCCTTCAAAACAAAAGCGTCAATATTAGGCCCCGGAAGAACAACCGGGACATCAGAGAAAATCGTTGACGAATCGCCCGTTTCATTATCTTCGACATGCTCCGGCTCAACCTCATCAGGCTGTTCATCCAGATTGTCTTTAATGACAATCGGTTCGGGCAATTGAGATTTAAATGGATCGCGGATTTCCTCAATGTCCTGCAAAAGATCAACCTGTTCCTGTGCCCAGAGTATTGGACATACGGTTATTATCAATAATAATATGCCAATCTGCCGGACCGCACTGAATGCTGTCATAGCTCATCAACCTTAACTGAAACAACTTCGATCCTGAAGTTGATAGGAACGCCTGATGCGTCATTTGCCTTTTCTGTCGCATCCATACGCGGGATGATCGGACAACTCCATATCTGCAGAAAATCTTTTCCTTTTTCGATATCCACCAAGAACTTGACCATATTAACAAAAGAATCAGCCGTCAAAGAAAAAGTCACAGCTGTGGTTTCAATCGAGTCCTTCTTCTCGACATTGGCCTGGGTAAATGTCAGGATCTTGACCTTGTTCTTACCCGCCAGATCTGTCACAAGATCAACCATTTTTTCTTTTGGAACATGGGCCGGAACTTTGCTTAAGAAATCTTTGATCTCCTGTTCGACTTTCTTATATTCCTCGATCAATCCTGTTTTGGCCATAAGTGCAGCGATCTGGGACTTATATTTCTTGATCTCTACCTGGCTGGTGTTGACCAAAGAAATTATAATAAATAACGAAACCACACCCAGAAGCACTTGGATCGCGATCTCTTTATGATCCAAAACTTCGTTCTTGAGTTTGGCAATATCTATATCTTTGATATCAATTTTACTAAGATCTGGGATCTTCATAAAGCTACCGAATCTTTATTTTAAAATTCGTTACGACATCTTTGCCGCTTTGTTCGCTTTGAATGTTTGCCAGATTGACACTCTTTGCAAAAGTCTGAAATGTCTTATCGGCTTTAAGCTGGTTAACGAACGCATAAACCATTTTAAATTGCTGGTTCGAATCTTCCGCATAAACATACCCGGTTATATCAAGGCTCAGGAATCTGATCTGCTCCGAACTTTCCGAAGATGCGGAATTAGGATCGATAAGCGAAAATGTCCCAGCCCCCTCTTTGTCTTTCAAATATTTGACATCCACCTCAGTTAGCCACATCCCTGCAGGGAGCACTTTAGCAATGCGCATCAAAATAAACGCCATCTGACTCGGCTCATACGTCTTTTCGTAAACTTTAAGCTTTTTACGATTTTCAGAAATCCGAGTTTCGATCTCATCGGGCTTCATCTCCACAAAAGGGCCCTGAGCATCCGCAAGGACATCATATTTCTTTTTGTACTGGCTCGTGTTCATCTTGGTCAAAACGAACACGACCGCAAGTAACGCCGCGCAAATAACGGCAACTTTAATGACGGGGATGTACTCTTCAGGCACCCTCTCCTTTAAGCTGGGCGTCTGGTTCGCAGAAGCAACGACCCCTGACAAATTAAAGTCGACTGTTTTTGCGATGCCTCTGAGATTAATGCCATGTGCGGCCAAAAGACCAAAATCCGGAGCCACGGGAAATCTGGCCAGGGACGGCAGATTGACTTTCTTGGTTGAGATCTCCAGTTCTTTTTGCAATTCAACGCTCATGTCCTGCTCGGATGCGAATGACAAATTCACCAAATCTTCGAGCTTTTCGCTTTTAAACTGCCTCATGTAGAAATCCAGCGAGATCTTGATCTCGTTGAACAACTTCTTTTTCAGCATCTCCATGTCCAGCGGGGCCAGATTGAGCGTCGGATTCTGAAGCTGGAAATCCCGGACAAACTGCACAACTCCTTTGTCCATCACGATGATCCCGGCATCATTAAAATCCGGATAAACGATCCCTAAACGCTGATCGGGCTTAATGATCTTTTTGTGCACTAAAACCCTTGCGATACACATCGCTGCCGGCTCACTATAAATCACATTGAGACCCGCCTGTTTTAAGATCAGCTTATAACGGTCAAGGATGTCCCTGCGGATGGCCACAAAGTGAACCCGCATCCGTTTAACCTTGTCCTCGACAAAAGTGACAGCGTGGAAATTGAAAGCAATATCCTTGATGTTGAAAGGAATATACTTCTTGATCTCAAACTCGACGACACCTTTGATCTCGCTGGGTTTTAAATACGGAATGACGAACGAACGGATAATGATATCTTTGGACGGAAGGACGAGATTAACATCAGTTGTTTTGATATTGTTGGCCTGCAGCGCGGCTTTTAAAGGGGCTACGAACCTGATCTCATCCACATTGGTGACCGGAGAAACAGGGTCTAACTCTGGGGCAGGCTGATGAGGGACTCGGAAAACTTTTTGGGGAACGTCATGTTGAGATTCAACAACGCTAAATGCGTTGTTCTCCCAAAATATTCCCAAATTCTTCCCACTCGACATAAAATTTTCTGCTAAAAGGGTTTATGTATGATTGGATTTGATAAAAAAATGACTGGGCGTCTTTTGAATGCCCATGTTCCCGCCCATCGTAAACTTGATTTAATTAGACAATACAGGCATTGCTTTGTCAACGCTTTTGACCTTTATTTATCGGCTTAAATGATAAATAAAATCAAACCAGCACATCGAAAACGTAATAAAGATTTAAATTTAGATATTAATTGGAAAAGGTGGTGCTGATGGTGAGGGTATTGGTGTTGTTGGGACCCGTTGGACCGCCGTCGGTCACAGCAACAGTATAAGTTTTGCCGTCCAAAGTCTCGCTGAAAGCCCC
>CAZLRE010000091.1:0-7093 GCA_964561885.1 uncultured Planctomycetales bacterium
GTCTTGACCTCATGCACGCCTAAAAGCTCAAGGTTATCGGAATCCTTCATGCGTACCAGACTCGCCTTCATGGTCTGCACGCCTAAGTCCAACCCGCACGATAATTTTTCACCCTTCATGGTGCGCAACATTCTTTAGTTCTCCATTATTTTCTGCCTACGACCGGTTCTTTGAACCTCAGGTCAATATATTTGATCTCCCGAAAATCCAATTTCTTCTGCGCGATCAAGAAAACCAATGTGTCCAATTTTTGCGCGATATCTTCCCTGTCGATAATGATCTCAAGCACGGGGCCGATGTTAAACGTGATCTTGGTGAGATTCTCAACATTAATATCCGAGATCGGGTACTTGGATAACCCGTTATTGCGGTAGAACGCGTCGATGATCCTGATCGCGGTCCTGATCTCATCAGCGGCGAGCCTCATCCCGACAACCAAACGTTTCTTTTCGAGCTGGGGATATTTCACGAGGGGCAATTTGGGCACAGGCTTGCGGTCGATGAGGATGATAACACCCTCCTGGTCGATGGTCAGATAATTCTGATTGACCATGATCTGGGCGAAGGGATCCCTGCGTTTGGCATGAATATGAACAGTATCCGGAAAACGGCGCTGGACATTAAGATCATAGATCTGCGGAAAGACCGCACGGATCTCCCGATGAAGACGCACCAGATCAACGGTGAAGATATTATGCCCCCGGAGTTTTTCCAGAATGCGCGGAGCCAAAAACTGCACATCCGGGTCAGCCGTGACCTGCTGCACCCTAAACAGCGGAGCTTTATGCAGAAAACCATTCACACCCTGCCACAGCCACAATCCGAATAATAAAACACCAAGAACTATGATGCCGTTACGCACCGCAACGGCCGGAATATCTATTTTACTTTTTCTTGCCATAAGCCAGTTGAATGAGCCTTAAACAAACGTTGGTAAAATCAACACCCGCCTGCCGAGCCGCCTTGGGGAACAGGCTTGTTTCCGTGAAACCGGGGATTGTATTGATCTCTAAAATAAAAGGGCGATTATCCTTATCTAAACGGATGTCCACGCGCGAGTAACATTCACATCCCAACGCCTCATGAGCCTTAAGCGCGATCTGAGAAACGTTCTCTGCAACTTCTTTGGTAAGCTGGGCAGGAACAATGTAATCGGTCAGGCCTTTTTGATATTTCGATTGGTAATCAAAGAACTGGCTGTGCGGACAGATCTCTACGATCGGAAGGGCCTCGCGGTCCAGAATACCGACGGTCAATTCCCTGCCGTCGATAAATCGTTCAATAATGGCTTGAGGACCAAACTCAAATGCATGGTCCAATGCGGCGGGAAGTTCATCTTTGCTGCGCGCCACCGACACGCCGAAACTGGACCCCTCGCTGGAAGGTTTAACAACAACCGGAAACTCCTTAAGCGTCCCCATGACCGCATCCAGATCGACCAGGGAGGCATCGGCCACAAAGAAATCCGCAACCGGAAGACCGCTGGCACGCAACGCCCTTTGCGTTGAGACTTTATTGAATGTGACTTCGCTCACGCGGCTTGCGGAACCTGTATAAGGGATGTTCAATTCTTCAAGGATCGACTGGATCGCGCCGTCCTCACCGAACTTTCCGTGCAATGCGACGAACGCCAGCCCCAGCTTCTTTGACCGGAGAAGATTTATGATCTCTCCTCTGTCCTGGGTGCTGATATCGATCGGTTCAACCGCGCAACCGGACTTTATCAATGCCTCAACAACGGCCTGCCCCGACCGCAGGGACACTTCACGTTCGGAAGATATCCCTCCCATCAAAACCCCGATCCTGCCTAGATCACTCGTCGATATCGTCACTGTAGAGGAATTTGTTGTGTTCATCA
Organism: uncultured Planctomycetales bacterium; assembly: GCA_964561885.1. Lineage (GTDB taxonomy): Bacteria > Omnitrophota > Gorgyraeia > Zapsychrales > Fredricksoniimonadaceae > JAGNTT01. The sequence continues at coordinate 1,859 of CAZLRE010000091.1, forward strand.
ATGCGTGACCGGATGGCTGGCCTTCCAGGCCGCTACAAATTGATCAGAGAGTTGTGTGACATCACCGGCGCCAAGCGTCAGGACCAGATCGCCGGGCCTAACCATCTCCTGTAGGTGCGGCAAAATTTCTGCTTTGGGAAGATAGATGGCCTTTTCCCCGCAACGGGCCCGCACCTTGGCATATAACTCCTGAATGTCAGCCCCTTCGCTGGGCTTTTCACTGGCCGCGTAAATATCAGTTAAGATCAAATGGTCGCTTAGTTCAAAACACCTGGCAAATTCTTCCATTAAAAATTTGGTCCGTGAATAACGGTGCGGCTGGAATACAACCACGAGGCGTTTCTTGCCGAAGGATTTCGCCGCGCTTAACGTCGCCATGATCTCCGTCGGGTGATGACCGTAATCATCGACCACCATGACGTCCCCGATATGACCCTTCAACTGGAAACGGCGTTTAACTCCGGAAAATGTGTTCAAAGCCGCGCTGATCACTTCAAATGGGATGTTCAAACGCAGGCCGAGCGCGATCGCGGCAAGCGCATTGAGCACATTATGTCGGCCCGGAACGATCAACCGCTGTTCACCCAGGAATTGTCCTTGATAAAAGCACTTGAATTTTGAAGAATATCCGGCCAAAGACACATCCTGGGCATACACGTCGAATTCCGGACTCATGCCATAGGTCAACGCGGCAACCTTCTCTTCCCCGGCCAATTGCTTAAGCCTGGGATCTTCACCGCAAACGATCAAACAACCTTCCGGTTGCGTGCGCTGGATGAACTTACGGTAGGCCACAATGATGTTGTCCCAATTTTTATAAAAATCAACGTGCTCAAAATCGATATTAGTGATGATAGAATAGGTGGGTTTGAAATACAGGAATGTTCCGTCGCTCTCATCAGCCTCGGCCACGAAATAAGTCCCTGTTCCCAGATTGGAATTATACGCGGTCGTGCTGTTGATGATGCCGCCGACGGCGGTCGTAGGTTTAAGCCCGGCCTGAAGAAGGACATGCGAGACCATCGAGGTCGTGGTCGTCTTACCGTGGGCGCCGGCGACCGTGATGCCCGTCTCCTGATTGACCAGTTCTGCTAAAAGCTCGGCGCGCTTTAAGATCGGGATCTGCGCGCTGACCCCTTCGATCATCTCCGGATTGGTGATCCGGATCGCTGATGAATATACGATGCAGTCCGCCCCGTTAATATTCTCGACGTGATGGCCGATATAGATCTTGGCCCCTTTTTTTCTAAGAACACCCGTAAGCTCCGTGTCTTTGACATCCGAACCGGTGACCTTATGACCTTTGTCCAACAACAACGATGCTAATGCGGCCATACCGATGCCGCCGATACCGATCAAATGATAATGCTTTGCCATATTCCCTTAATTTATGATCTGATTTGTTCCAGGTAGTTCAACCATGATCTGTTAAGATCATCCAAATTTCTGAAACGGACATAAACCTCTTTAAGCGCGTCCGTAAAACTCTTGCCGTCTTTCAGCGCCCGGCAAAAACGCACAAAATTGTGTTCGCCCAACTGACTGATCATGTAATACACGATACTGGCCGACTCGGCATAGAACAGTTCCAGCGTTTGGGGCGGTGAATCGCTATATAATCGCATATCCGTTAATTGCTTTAAAGGAATAAATTCACCATTTTCGACGGCGGTCTTGACCACGCGATCGGCACCGAAACGTTTGGCCTTTTCCTGATACATGGCCACTCCCTCCTCGAACCATAAGGGGACTTCCGGTTCAAGTCCGATGAATTCACGCAGGATAATGTGTCCCATTTCATGCGGGAGCGTTGAATCAAAGAACCCGTGCGCCGCCGGGAATGTGCGGATCGTTTTTTCAGCCGCAAAGGCCGCACCGTGCGACCACTGATACTGCATCGCGCTGGTCTTATAGTCATCAAGATCTTCATAAATAAAGATCTTGGCCCTGTTCTCGGAAAGCCAGCTTTCCTCACGGCGGAACCCCAGATTTTTGGCGATCTCCTGATAGTGATCCTCGGCCGCTTTCTCAACGGTCTTGATAAAATCCATGGGAATAAACTTGTAATAGATGACAAAATGCGCTGATCTGTGCTCATTCCATTTCTGTTCAGCTGAAAACGCATCCCGCAGCTGCAACAAAAGAACGCAACAAAGAAAAATAATCTTCAGATGGACGCTCATACTTTTATTGAAAGAATGACCCTCACTAATTGCTGTGCCGGATCTTGGACAAAACAGCCTTCAAGTTTCTGCCGCGCAACTGCAGGCGTTAATCCCTGTTTGACCATCTGCTCAACCGCATTGATCAGCGTCTGACGGTTCATGTCTTTTTGATCGAGAACAACAGCGACACCTGCCTTCTTAAGAACATTGGCGTTCGCTTTCTGGTGGCTGTGCGCAAATGGATAAGGGATCAGCACCGATGGCAGACCAAATGACGCCAGTTCACAGACCGTTGCAGCACCGGCGCGGGCGATGACAATGTCGGCAACCGCATATGCCCGCTCAATATTCTCGATAAATGCCTGAACCCGGTACGGAATGCCCAGGGAAGGATATTTTTGGGCGTAAATCTTCTCATCCGTCTTGCCGGTCATGTGGATGACCTGCACATGACCCAAAGCGGGAAGCGATTCAAAAACGACCTCGTTTAGATATTTGCTTCCCTGACTGCCGCCCAAAACCAGAATGGTCAAACGACCGTCCTGCAATCCGTAAGACTTTAAGATCTCTGCCCTGGATTCTTTGGGCCGGGCATCATGGCACGGACAACCTGTCCAAACTGTTTTTCCTCTCGGAAAAACGCCGCGCGTCTCATCAAAGGAAACAGCGATGCGGCTGACAAATTTCGCCGCAACCCGGTTGGCCTTGCCAGGGATCACATTCTGCTCATGGATCATCGTCGGTATTTTCTGCCCTTGGGCAGCCCACAAGACAGGAAAAGAACTGTAACTTCCAAAACCTACCACAATATCGGGATGACATTCTTTGAGGAACGTTTTGCTTTCCGAGATAGCATTGACCATCCGCCGCAAGAACCGCGGGAGCGATCGTAAACTAAAGCCTTCGACATCCAGGATCCTATAAGACAATCCCGCGTTCTTCAGCCGCTGTTCGACACTGCCCAATGCCCCTGCCAGAAAAACCTCATGGCCTTGCGTTCTTAATAGTTCCGCGGTCTTAAGGGCCGGGAATATGTGCCCGCCGCTGCCGCCTGTCGCAAGGACCACCTTCATAGACACACCTACAAGTCTTCAACCCGGGAAACATTAAGCAACAAACCGACCGCTGCCATATGGAAAATCAGCGCCGAACCTCCGTAGCTGATAAACGGCAGCGGCAAACCTTTCGTCGGTAATGCGCCCATGCTCACACCGATATTGACCACCGACTGCATGCCGAACATGACCAGAATACCGACACACAGGTAAAAACCGAACGCGTTGACCGTGCGTATGGCAACCCTTGATCCATGCCACAAAAAGAACGCGAAGAGAAAAATTATGAACAGGGTGCCGCGAAGACCGAATTCCTCGCCGATGATGGAATAAATAAAGTCCGTATGTGCCGCCGGCAGATAAAAAAGTTTTTGCTGACTATGCCCCAAACCGACACCAAACCAGCCTCCGGATCCAAGGGCGATCTGCGATTGCGTCAGCTGAAAACCAATGCCCTGCGCGTCCTGCCACGGATCTAAAAAAGCCATGATGCGTGCCATGCGGTAAGAGGCGCTGGTGACCAGATAGATCACAACCGGAACCGCGGCCAGGGCGATCAGACCCAAATGCATGAGTCTTGCTCCGGCGACGAACATCATCGCCAAGACAACGACCGCGACCTCGACCGTTGTTCCCAGATCGGGCTGCTTGACGATCAAAAGACAGACCGCCCCCATCATCATCATGAGAGGCAGAAAACCTTCCCTGAAACTCGTGATCACTTTTTGTTTGCGGGCAAGAAAATCCGCCGTGTAAATAATGACCGCAAGTTTTACGAGCTCTGACGGCTGAAAACTCAGCATCCCGAACTTAAACCATCTCTGGGCGCCGGAACTTCTTTTGCCGATGCCTGGAATAAGGACGAGAACCAGCAACAGGACCGATAAAAGCAAAAGCGGCTTGGCATACGGCTGGATCAGGCGATAATCGACCGACATGACCGCAAGCGTCATAATAAAACCGATCGCCAGGAAAACGAGGTGACGTTTTAGAAAATATGTGCTGTCCTTCAGCTCCTGCATCGCATAAACACAGCTCGAACTATAGATCATGACGACCCCGATACAGATGAGGGCAAAAAATGACACCGCGATATAGATTCTGTTCTGTCTCATGACATTTAAACTAAGCGATTGACGATTTCCTTAAATACCTGCCCGCGGTGTTCAAAATTCTTGAACATATCGAAGCTGGCGCACATCGGAGAAATGATCACACATTCACCCGGTTTCGTTTGCTGCCGGGCGCATTGGACGGCATCCTCAAGAGAAGTGCACTTCTGGACCGCCACTATATCCGAGAATATCCTATATACTTTGTCCTGCGCCTCCCCTATGGCCATGATCTTTTTGACTTTGCCCCTGACAAGACTTTTAAGCACCGAGAAATCAATATTCTTGTCCCTCCCTCCGCAGATCAAGACCGCGGGTTTGGACAAACGTTCCAATGCCCAGCGCGTGGCCTCAGCGGTCGTGGATTTCGAATCATTGATATAATCAACACCCTGCAGTGTACGCACCAACTCCATGCGGTGTTCGACACCCTTGAAATCCCTAAAAACTTCTTCGCAAACGATCCGGGAAATACCGAGGATACTCGCCACCTCAAGCACAGCCAATTCGTTGGGATTTCTGCCAGCTGCGGTCTTTTCCGGAGAATTAAAATACGAAACCCGGCTTTTTAATGACGCCGCGCCTTCCCGCATGCGCTGATCGTCAAAATTCAGGACCGCGTGATCTTCCGGAAGCTGATTGCGAAACAGCATCCATTTGGCCTGAAAATATTCCTCAAGGTCTTTGTGGCGGTCCAGATGATTCTCGCTGAAATTCAAAAGCACACCAATATCCGGACGGAACCGGTTCGTGCTTTCCAATTGAAATGAACTGACCTCAAGCACGATCGTATCCTGCTCGGTCAGATCCAAAACAAAATTTGTCAAAGGCTGTCCGATGTTCCCGCAAAGGCACACCGGACGCCCGGCGCGCTTTAACACCTCAGCGATGAGCGTTGACACC
>CAZLRE010000092.1:0-3319 GCA_964561885.1 uncultured Planctomycetales bacterium
TTCTGGAGTTTAAATTTACCATCAACAGTGTCAATTACAGCCAGTTGATCGATGTCTACCGTCTGGCGTGTCATTATGATGTGAGGTTTTCCCCCAAGATCATGGAGTCCGGCGTGACGGATTACTACCACCGGCATGAAATGCCTGAAGATAAAGTCTTGGCTTCGTTGACCCCTGAAATGGTCGAAAAAGTCCGCGGACAGGTTATCGAAATGCTGGATGAAAACTATCCCGGAGTTTCGAGAGATATGGTCGAGGCTTCGATGGTTTTATTGGCCGGCGGCCGAAAATGCATCCGGGCTTGCGATACTCCGGCCAAGTCCCTTTTCATCAATTCCAGACGCGAAGTGTTCCCGTGTCTTTATATGACATCGGCAGGCAAGCTTGGAATCAACGGAAGTTTGCCGGAAGGGTTGGATTTGGTCCGGGAAGAACATGCTAAAACTGGCGCAGAAGGCAAATGCCCGGGCTGTTTTGCCTATCACGGGTTTCTTAAGAAATTTAATTTACAGTATCTTCAACAACAAGGCGCGCCGCAATATCAGCCCCGTTGAACCATGAGGCAGGTGCGGGTTTCGGCCGGGGTTGGGATAATTGTTGTTTGATGGCGTTCGTTAAGGATTCTGTGGTCATGGAATCGTGATCAAGAGCGATGCTTGAGAATCTTTCTTGAAGCAGTTTGGCTCGGGCGACTTGATCGTTGGTAGGCAGTGGTGATTTAGTGTTCCTGTAAGGGATGATCACCGACGGCGTGCCAAAACGCATCAGTTGAACGGAGGTGTTGTAGCCGCAGAGGCTGACGGAGACCCGGCAGGTACGCAGATGATCATCAAGATTGTCGATCTGGTTTGAAATATATACACGTTTTTTGTCAGAGTCCTTTAGAGAGGATTGGAATAGCTCCAGTTCCTCTGAAGTTGTGGCGGGTCCGCAGGCAATAATGGTGCGGATGGATTTATCGAGATGGCGCTGGGCCTCGATAGCGGTTGTAATGATCTTAGGGTAGACAGCGCCGCCGCCGCGGCTGATGACAATGGTATTTGAGTCTGTATTTTCTTCTGCGGTCAGCGGTGTGCCGCCGGTCAACATTTTTTCCGGGAATACATAACCGGTATAAACGATTTTCTTTTTTATGTTCTTCATGATCGCTGCATAGGACTGGGACAGGGCTGGCGATTGGATGGTTTTATGAATGTAAGATGTTTCCAGTTCCTTAGGGGTATGGATCATAAATGTGTCAAAGAAGGCGAACGCGGCCCGGTGCAGTGAGGCAAAAGTCTGGTCGGCGAGCCGGTCTAGATCAACGAGTAAGGGATATCCGATGCTGGCCATGATACGTTTTTCTTTTAGTCGCAGCCATCGCAGCGTAGGCAGCAGTTCGGGCAGATAAGCGAGACGGCCGAACGGAAAGAATTCTGTTATAAAGACATCCGGAGAGAATTCAGCTGCTGATTCGAGAATAAATTTGGCCCGTTTATTGACGGATGATGGAACAACAACTTGTGCTTGAAAACTGGCCCGGTTGTCGAAGGGAAAAGGGATATCCAGAACCCGGCATTCTTTTGGGAAGCGGATAAACGGTTGGGGCAGGCCGCCTTGGAGTATAAGGACTTCTGCTCCTTTACGGCAGAGGGCGGCGGCAAGAGCGACACTGCGTGTGGTGTGTCCCAACGTCTGTTTGTGAGTGTAATGAAATAGGACGCGCATTTTTCGAATTAATGATTTATTGGATTGTAGTATAACTTTAATATTTTGAAATTGGAAAATAAAACAGTGGCCCAGTGTATTTTTATCCGGGATGACGATGCCTGGACATTGGATAAGAGTTTTCGGCGATTTTTTAATGCGGCGATTGAGCGCCGGGTACCGATTGTTTATGCCGTCATTCCGGGCAAGATGGATAAAGGGCTTGTTCGATTCTTGCGCCGGGCAAAAGAAAAAACGCCGCAATTATTGGATATTGTCCAACATGGATGGATGCACACGAACCATTCAAGGACTCAGGGAAAGAAATATGAATTCGGCGCGTCACGGGCTCTGAAAGCCCAACGCCAGGACATTCAGCGTGGATTCAAGACAATGCGTCTGGCGTTTGGTGATTTATTTACACCAGCATTCGTTCCTCCGTACCACGGATATGATGAGCGGACATTGCGTATTCTTGAAGAAGAAAACTTTTGGGCCTTTTCCATCGGGAAATTGGAAAAGAACAGTCGGTTGTTCCAGTTGCCGGCCAAAGTTTCGTTCACGCGGTATAATAAAGATGGTTCGAGGTCTCTTAATACCGCAAACGATATGATTGAAATGCTGGGCAGGAATCTTTACCGTCAGTTATTGCCCGGTGTTGTGATGCATCATGAAGATTTCAAGACGGCGGCAGCACACAAAGAACTGATTCGCTTCTTTGATTTCATTGAGAAGTTACGAAACAAAGAGAAATGGCGGACTATATTATTTTCCGATCTCTGGAGGAACACTAAGCGATGATTAATACCGCGAATTTAAGAACACTGGATCCTGTCGTACGTGATATGTTGCGGGTGAGAAGTTCGATCTTGGGGCGTCCTTTGATCGGACCGAAGTCGATCAATATCCACATCATTCAGGCCTGTGACCGTAAATGCGCTTTCTGCTGGTATTTCTCTCCGTTGGTCAAGAATCCGCCACAGCGCAAGCTTCTGGACTATAAGGTTCTTGAACAAACGCTTGAGGATTGCCAGGAAATAGGCGTTGATGAAATCAATCTGGAAGGCGGGGAGGTTGTCCTTTATCCTCATTGCGAAAAAACTTTTCGCAAGGTCAAGGACCTTGGGATGCGTTTGATCGCGTATAGTCATCTTGATTTTGAATCAAAACATTTGCAGTACTTGGCGCTGGCGGACCAGTTAACAGTTAACCTTTCCGCCATAACCGCAGATTTGTATAAGCGTGTTCATGGAAAATCGGGCGGAACATTGCATAATCTGCTTTCGCATTTGGATCTTCTTTTGAATTTACGGAGGAAATACGGAAAGCCCAAAATTGTGCTGACGTTTATTGTGTATAAAGAAAATTATAAACAACTGCGCGCCTTTCTGGAACTGGCCCAGGAACGTGAAGTTGACAAGGTGATCGTCCGATTCTTTAAAGCGACTCAGGAGATGCGCGAGCTGATGTTCGCAAAGAATGAGCTGGACGAACTGCGTGCGACCGTTGCGGAGGTTCTAAAATTACCATACACATTTAAGAATAACCTCGAGAGTTTATGGCACATCGTCAATAACAGCGGGATGTTTGAACAGGTCGTTTCCATCGATCATGCGCCGATGCACAATGACCG
>CAZLRE010000092.1:3329-7075 GCA_964561885.1 uncultured Planctomycetales bacterium
CGGGGGGGAAGAAAACGCCGTGCAATATTGGATGGTTTTACAGCCACATTGATGAGCACGGGCAGGTTCTCGCGCCTTGCGACAGCGTCGGTGTTTTGATCGCCGGCAATATCTATGAACGTTCCTTTAAGGATATCTGGTTTGACAACGATATCATGCATGAGACGCTTCGGGAGGCATCCGCCGGGGTACACACATGTACCTCAAAATGGAAAGAATGCCGGCATTGCAGTTATGTTCCGGTGAATAAACTTTTGGCGGACAAAGTTGATCGTGCACGTGAAACGATCGAGGCGGAGGAGAAACGTGCTTCTTGATCGGCTGGAATTAAAGCGCAGGTTATTATTGCGCTTGGAAAGCTTGAAGTCCGGTCGTTTATTGATAGGTCCGGAAAAAGTCCATTTTCGTTTAACAGACTTGTGTAACCTCACATGTCAGTACTGCTGGGAATACGGGCCAAACAATACCGATCGGCCAACTGGAAAAAATCACTTGCCGTTTGATGTTTTTGAAAGAGTAGTGCGTGATCTTGTTGACCTTCGTGTTGATAAAATTGAATTGTCCGGCATAGGCGACCCGACTTTACACCCTCGTTTCTATGACATTCTCAAATGTCTAGAGCCGTCATTTACCACGACTATATTTACTAACGCAACCTTTCCTATAGATCGGTGCCGCGACATTTTAAGGGCTGATCATATTGTGATTAATTTGGGGGAGGCGGACCGGGCGAGCTACCGTGCTTTGCAGGGTAAAGACCTTTTTATGAGGGTCGTTAAGAACATCAAAGAATTGGCCAGATTAAAACCTCAAATTAATCCGAATTTCCGGCTTGAAGTGGTATTTATCGAGACTCGCATGAACGCACATAGTTTTTCAAAGACCGAGAAACTTGCAAAGATGCTGGGAGCTGATTACATTCGCAAATCATCGTTTGATGTAAGCGATCATAACCGTGAACTACTGTTGTCAGATCAGGAAGTTAAAACGAATACAGGCGGTCGATGGACACCTTGTTATCACGGATGGTTTGACAGTGCAATATTAATTAATGGTGATGTGAATGTCTGTTGCTTAATGAAGCGTTTGACTATCGGAAATATTTTAAAGTCATCGTTTAAAGACATTTGGGAGTCTGATGAGTATGCTAACGTACGAACTTTGGCATTGAAAGGCGGAAAACCATTCGGATCCTCGGATGAATGCATCAATTGCCGTGCGGTAATGCGTAATCAAGGCATTGAAGCCCAATTAGAGAAGTATAAAGAAAGACGAAATTCATGACGAAGACTTATATGTACACAGCAGCCGGACCTGTCTTGGATGAAGACGCAGCTCGGAATTATATCCGAGATGGCTTTCTCACGAGTCCTCGAACAGTTTTGAAAGGGTGTATAAAATTGCCGCAGGTCACGCTTAAGGGTATTGAATTGGATCAGAATCAGATCTCCATGTACGCGCAGCAGGCTCTTGAGTCTGCCATCGGTCCTGTGGCCGGAGCCCACAGGGGGGTTATGTTCACGGGTGGATTTGATTCTTTGCTGATCTGCCTATTGGCTCAACGCTGCGGGGCGAAAGTGACGGCTGTGACCGTTCAATTCGAAGATTATAATCCTTTAACAGTACAAGGCGCAATTAAGGCTGCGCAAGAAATGGAAATTGCGCACCACATCATCAATGTGAAAGCGGTGGAATTCTTGTCCGCTTTTGAATTTCTCGCAGGTGTGACAGATGAGCCTTTGTTGGATCTGGATCTGGCGCTTGTTTATGCGGCTTTAAAGAAATATGATCATCGCATAGCAGGAGATGTGTTCATCGCAGGAATGGGCAGTGATCAATGGTTTGGCAATGAAGCGTTGGACCCCAAGCCTAAAGATTTTCAAACCCGTCTTGATTTAGCATTCGCTGATGTGGCTGCGCATCAAAAGGTAGCGCAAACGCATGGTTGTAAACTTATTTTCCCGTTTCTTTCCGAGCAGATGTTGGCGTTATCTCGTTCAATTCCCGCGGATATGAAGAAAGATAAGAATATGCTGCGTGCGCTGGCTGTTGCGAACAAGATCCCGCATCGGGGCGCTAAGACTGAGATTCAAATTCCGAATGTCATGCGGCAGATTGTAGTTAAAGCGTATGGCAATAGAGCTTGGCCTTCCCCAGTATCGGTGGACAGCGGTTCTAAGTGTGTGGATAACCAAATACTTCGGCAGATCGTTCTCGGTCTTTGGTTGGAGAAAGCTCTAAAAAAGATAATTGCCTGAGGCAGGTTTATTGTTAGTAAAAACCGATGCGCGGCTTTACTAGATACTCTTTTGAAATTCCCTACCGCTTGAGATCACTCCCAATCCCATTCACATAGAATTATAAGGTTGTAATCTTACTTAAGGCATCAACGATTAACTTTTTACGTGTCTTGAGATGGGCCAAATAATCTATAGCAGTTCTTTGCCTTGTGACATTTGCATTGATCGATCTTTCATTCCGGATATTCTTCAGGTATTCACGGATCAGGTATATCTTCACCAGAGTGTTAAGCACAACGATCTTTTCCTTTGGGATTTTAAGCTGTTTGAAATGATCCTTGATAATAACACTGATAATACTTCGCCGAGCGCCAAAAAACAGACATGAAACGACCAGGGTCGCCAGATCACTAAGAATGTAGTCTTCCCGAATGTGCGTAAGGTCCAATGTGTAGAGATCGTTACGGAAGAACAGAAAATTAGTCAATGTGGCATTGTTATGCAGGCATTGCCGTTCGAAGAGCGGTTGATGTTCCTCAAAAGATCGGCAGGTACGCAAGAGAATGGACTCGATCAATTCCTTCTGGTCATAAGAGGGAATGCTCCGGGAGGCTCGTGCCGCTTCATTGGCCATCTTTGAAAATCGTTCTTGTTTTAATAGGGGAATATCTTTATGCACAGAGGACATGATTCTCTTTATGGAGGACATGGCCCTGTTGATTGTGCGAAAGATTTGGGGTTTATGGATATGCTGCCATGCCTGGGTCCCATCGATATAAGTGAAGCAAGTGGCAAGCCGGCCATTGCTATTGAATGACGGCCGGCCGGTTTTCCCTGCGTGCATTTGGGGTGTCAGGAAATCACGCTCGATCAAATAACGGTTGATGGCGAACTCCGTGGCGAGCATATTATCTGAACCCGGCGGATAGAATTTGAGAGCGTATTCTCCGGTATTCGTTCGCACAAAGACAAGATGATTGGAATGTGAGACCGTAATGCCTTTCTCTTTCTCGAAATATTTAAGTTCGCCTAATAAGAAAAAACGGCATATCTTGATAATATCCTCTTTTGAAGGATCGAATTGTCTTTCATCGAAGATGATGTTGTCGATCCCTGCAAAGATTTTAGGAGAAATATCGTTCGAGTGCATTTTTAGTGGTTTTTAGATTCTTTCTGGTGTTTTCAAGACTGGAAAATACGGTGAAATCAGAATGATTGCAACACACATGCGGTAGAAGGAATGCCAGGATTGCCGCAGGCGGGGAGTGGTGAAACTGTTGTGCTGACGATGGTGCCGGCCTCGCACTGTGTAAAGCTTCCAACGGTCGTAGAATTGTTCCCGAGCGCGGCGACCGTGAAGTTCACTTGACACCACTGAAAACCTGGACCGCCGGATACGGGAAGAATATTCAAGATACACGAGGATCCTGGAGCGCCTGATGGGGTTAAGCAGCCCGAAAAAGTACCTCCTCCGACCGGTTCTGATTCACACGCGGAGAAACTTGC
>CAZLRE010000093.1:0-7044 GCA_964561885.1 uncultured Planctomycetales bacterium
AAGGACCAGATCTCGGATTTGCAGAACAAAGTATCAAGTCAGGATACCCAGATCGCGCAAAGAGAGGCCATGAATCGGGCTTATGAAGAGCGCATTGAGGATCTGGAAAGCCGGTTGGCAGCAAATCCCGATATAACGAATCCAGCGGGCAGCAAAAAACCTGTCCAAACCAAATGGACCCCGGATATCGGTGTTGTCGCCGACACGGTCTACACATACACCAGTTCCAGGGAAGATGAAGAGGGGAACAACCGTTTGAGCGTCAGGGAAGTGGAGCTCATCTTCGGCAGCGACGTTGATCCGTTTTCACGGCTGGATGTCGTGGCGTCATTTTCAGACGAAGAAGACTCATCGCTGGAAGAAGCGTACATGACCCGCTTCGGATTGCCGCTGGATGCCACCGCTCGCGTGGGTAAATTCAAACCCAAGGTCGGCAAGGTCCTTCAAATGCATCGAGATTCCCTGGAGACGGTCGATGAGCCGCTCGTCATCCAGCGCTATTTCGGTATTGAGGGATTAAGTAAAAGCGGTGCGGATGTGACGGTGCCGGTTGAATTGCCATGGTCGGTCACGCATGATGCCACGATCGGTGTGTTAGAAGGCGGTACTGGGGAAGATGGTACTGCCTTTGGCGACGCCAAACTAACCCCGACCTTATATTCGCGTGTCAGAAACTACGTGGATCTGACCGATACAACCGGTTTTGAGTTCGGCGCATCCTATATGACCGGTTCCGGCAGTGACGAGCCTGATTTTGATGTGCAAGTGATCGGTGCTGATCTGACCTTGACCCAGGAGCTGGGCGCCAACCAGAAACTGAAATGGCAAAATGAACTATTTAATCTGAATCGCCGCAAGACTGAAGATGCCGACGGCAATCTCTGGGGCGGTTTTTCGCTTCTTGATTACCGGTTTCATACGCGCTGGTCGGCGGGGTTGCGTTACGACCATGTCGATCTGGTGGACAATCCGGCAGAGAACTGGCATGACCATGATGAGGGCAAAAGCGGTTATCTGACGTTCTATCAGAGCGAGTTCGCCCGCTGGAGGCTGCAATACAATCACCGGGAACTGGCAACGGGCCGGGACGATCATTCGGTCTATCTGCAAGGAACGTTCTCTATCGGCGACCATAAGCACAAATTGCAATAAATCCACCGCAACCCCCCGGGGTAGCGGCGGTTCTATGATAAGGAGAAAATTATGTTGTCCAAAATATGGTTGGTTTTGGCCGCAGGCCTATTGTGCTGCGGCGTAGTCCAGGCCGATGATAGAATCCAGGTCGTCACAACTCAAACGATCTTCGCCGATATCGTCCGGCAGATCGGAGGAGACAGGGTTGAGGTATCAGCCATCGCCTCGCCGAAACATAATGTCCATTTCTATCAGCCCAAACCTACCGATGTGCGCAAGGTCAGGAACGCTGATCTTTATGTGCACAACGGTCTGGGGCTGGAGGCATGGTCCGAACCTCTTTTGGAGGCGGCCGGAAAGCCGGAGTTGTTCCAGAATGGATCGCGTAACGTGGATGTTTCTCAGGGAGTAAAACTTCTTGATGTTCCTGACCGTCTGTCCCGTGCCGACGGAGATATTCACGGCCAAGGGAACCCGCATGTTCATATGAATCCCGACAACGCGCGGATATTTGTCGCGAACATCCTTCAGAAACTGCAGGAATTGGACCCTGCCAACGCTGATCATTATAAAGAGCGAGCGGATGCTTTTCTTGTCGAATTAGACAGAAAAATCAGCGAGTGGCACGCGATGTGTGCGCATCTTAAAGGAAAAGAGATCATTTCCTACCACGAAGACATCGCGTATTTCGCCGAATTTCTGGGATTGGTTTCCAAAGAGTTCATTGAACCTAAACCGGGAATTCCGCCGACGGCCAAACATCTTCAATTCCTAGAGAAATATGCACAGGACCATCATGTTCGTGGAATTCTGATGCCGACGTATTATTCCAAAATTTCCGCGCAAGAATTGGCCCGCCGGGTGGGGGGCGAGCTCATCGTGATCGCGCAAGGCGTCGGTGAATTGCCGGGCACGGATGATTTCTTCAGTTTCTTTGATTACAATTTCAAACAGATGAGTGAAGGAGTTCAATGATGCATGAATTTATCCATGTGATGGCATTGCCGTTTTGCGCGTGCTTGATCTTGTCGGGTATCCATGCTTATTTGGGGTTCCATGTCATTGAGCGCCAGGTCATTTTTGTTGACCTGGCGCTTGCCCAGATCGCGGTCCTGGGCGCAAGCCTTGCGCTTGTGACTGGGCACGATCTGGAAAGCAGACAGGCTTATTGGATGTCGCTGATATTCGCGGTATTGGGTGCTGCGATCTTTTCGATGACCCGGTTTAAGAAACAGCGGATCCCCCAGGAGGCGATCATCGGCATAATTTATGCAGTTTCAGCTGCGCTTCTGGTTATGGTCTTAAGCCGTTCCGGCGATGGGGATGAGCATATCAAGCAGTCCCTGGTCGGGAATATCCTATTGGTAAGCGTGCCTGAGGTCATCAAGATCGCGGTTATTTATTCGATCATTGGTGTGTTTCATTTTATTTTCAAAGACAAGTTTTTCTTGATCTCAAGAAATCCTGCCCAGGCATTTGAGCATGGGATCAACGTCAGATTCTGGGATTTTTTGTTTTATGCCTCATTCGGATTGGTCATCACAAGTTCAGTTGCGATCGCAGGTGTCTTACTGGTGTTCTCTTTCCTTGTTGTGCCTGCGGTTTGCGCGATCATGTTCGCGGAGGATCTAAAGATCCGATTGGTGATCGGATGGGTTGTCGGTGTTGCGGCAAGCGTGTTAGGGATGGCGGTTTCTTATTATTTAGATTTTCCAACGGGGGCAAGTGTGGTTTGTGCCTTCGGGGGGATTTTAGTGGGATTGTGTGTGATACGAAAAGTGATAAGGAGGCAGGTGGTATAGCTAACGCATAGTGGGTAAGTGGAAGGTAAGATTCTTTATCACTTTACTACCGATACACTAAAACACAGCAATAGCGCTTTATCTCTCTTTTTTATACAAATTGCCCGGCTGCGTAGCCGGAGGCCCAGGCCCATTGAAAATTGTAGCCTCCCAGATGCCCGGTCATATCCACAACTTCACCGATAAAATACAATCCCGGTACTTTCTTGGATTCCATGGTCTTGGAGGACAACTCATCCGTGTCAATGCCGCCGACGGTGACTTCGGCCTTGGCGTAGCCTTCGGTTCCATCGGGTGTGACTTCCCAGCTGTTGAGAGATCGCGCAATGTCCTGCATTTGTTTCGATGAGTATTGATTGAGCGGTTTGTTATCGAAGAAATGTTCGCAGAGGATGTCGCATAGGCGGGAGGGCAGATGGTCTTTAAGGAAATTCTTCATCGTGGTCTTGTCTTTCTGATGCTCTTTGAACTCGTCGGCCATCTTGAGATCCGGCAGAAGGTTGAGCACGATCGGTTGTCCCGGCTGCCAGTAGGAAGAGATCTGCAGGATGGCCGGTCCGCTTAGACCCCGGTGGGTGAATAAAATGTTCTCTCGGAACGAAGCGTTCTCAAATGAGACAAGGGCATCGACAGAAACGCCGGAAAGGTCTTTAAATATCTTAAGGTCATCGGCCCTGAACGTTAACGGAACCAGTCCCGGCCGGCATGGATTGACCTTGATGCCGAACTGCTTGGCCGTGTTATAACCGAAATCGGTTGCTCCAAGCGTGGGAATAGAGAGCGCGCCGGTTGCGATGACCAGACTCTGGCAGGAGAACACTCCCTGATCTGTCATCAAAACAAAACCATCATGTTTTTGGATGCCGGAGACTTTAACACCGAGGGAGATCGTGACGTTATTGTGTTCGCATTCTTTTTTGAGCATCGAAATAATATCCTGCGAGCTTTTGTCGCAGAAGAGCTGGCCCAGTTTCTTTTCATGAAAAGCGATCTGGTATTTGTTGACCAGCTCGCAGAAATCCTGCGGCGTGTAACGCGAGAGCGGTGATTTGATAAAGTGCGGATTTTGCGAGAGATAATTCTTGGGCGCGGCGTGGATGTTGGTAAAGTTGCATCGGCCTCCGCCGGAGATGCGGATCTTTTTGCCGACGGCATCATTGTGCTCCAGCACGCAAACCGTTCGTCCGCGTTTGCCTGCTTCGATCGCGCACATAAGCCCCGCTGCCCCGGCGCCGATCGTGATCACGTCAAAATGTTCCACATTTCCTTTGTTCATGGCGTTTATTGTATGTTTGAACATTGTTTGGGTAAACGGATATTTTGTGACATCAAATTTCAGGTGTACAGCGCGCTGTGCCCCTGCAAAATATCATCCCGATAATCCATTGCGCGCGTCAGGCAATTCCATTACAATCTATCCCGTATAATTCATAACGCCTAATAAACATGCACCTTCCTTCCCACAAAACAAAGATCGTCTGCACCATCGGCCCATCCTGCCGGGATCCCCGTTTGATCGAAGAGATGATCAAAAAGGGCATGAACGTTGCCCGTCTGAACTTCTCGCATGGAGATCTTACCCAGCACGCCGCCGACATACGCAGTGTCCGGCAGGCCGCCGCCCGTTTAAAACGCGTGATCGAGATATTGATCGATCTGCCCGGGGTCAAGATGCGTCTGGGCAAGATCGCCGACGGGCCTGTGATGCTTAAAAACGGCCAGACCGTCACATTGACCACGCGCGGCATCATTGGGAATGCCTCGGTCATCCCGGTGCAATACAAACAACTGCCCAAGAGCGTTGCCAAAGGCAGCATTGTTTTCTTAAGCGACGGTTTCATTCAGTTAAAGGTCTTGAAAATACACGAGACCGAGATCGAATGCCGCGTGTTGGTCGGCGGGCCTATTTCCTCGCATAAAGGCATCAATCTGCCCGGAGCTAAAATTCTCGTGGATGCGGTCACGAAAAAGGATCTGGAGTTCATTGATTTCGGCCTGCGCCACGGCGTTCATACCTTCGGCCTGTCGTTCGTTGAGGAAGTCGATGACATCGACAGGGTGAGGGCCTTTGTGCGCAAGAAAGGCAAGTCGGTCAACATCGTGGCCAAGATCGAACGCCGCGAGGCCCTTGAGAATTTGGACGGCATTCTGCAAGCTGCCGACGCGGTCATGATCGCCCGCGGCGATCTCGGGATTGAGATCCCCACCGAGCAGGTCCCCATCATCCAGAAGAAAGTCATCCGCAAGGCCAATCTGATGGGCCGTCCGGTCATCACAGCCACACAGATGCTAGGGTCCATGACCAAAAATCTGCGTCCCACGCGGGCTGAGGTCAATGACGTGGCCAATGCCATTTTGGACGGGACGGATGCGGTCATGCTTTCCGAGGAGACCGCGGCCGGTGATTATCCCATCGAAGCGGTCGAGATGATGGCCAAGATCGCGGTCTCGGCGGAACATCACGCGGCCAAAGGATGGTTGTCCGAAGAGATCCGGGAAGAGATCCGTACCAAAGCGGAATCCGGCAACATGTCTATTCCTGATGTCATTTCCCTGAATGTCGTGCGCGCTTCTGAAAAACTTCACGCGCGCTATATCATCACGCCGACCTCCAGCGGCAGTACGGCCCGGCGCATCTCGAGATTAAAGCCCCACTGCTGGATCCTGTCATTTACCAACAAAGAGGTCGTTTGCCGCTTCCTGACCTTGTCCTACGGGATGCATCCGCTGCTGACCCAAAAGCGCAACACGAACCAGCCTGCCTCGATCATGAGGAACCTGAAATCGTTAAATCTCGTCGGCAAGAACGATATCATCATCACGGCCGAACGCCGCCTGTCCTCAAAGCCCGGTGAAACCGATTCCATGGCGGTCATGACGGTTGAGTGATGATTTTTTACCGGCATGGACGCCGGCAGAATCATGTGCTACACTTCTTGCGTCGTAAAGAATTAACCCCCGGGATTTTCCTCCTTAAGGAATTATTCCAAACACATCCGATAGTAAGAAATTGTCTGACCGTTTCAGACCCCTATGAGCAGTTTTCACCATCATCACAAACACAATCAGAACCGCCGCGTCCGCGGGTCTTCCAACGGGCATGCCCATGCGTATGCGCGCCCGGCACCGGCAAGGCGTGTCGAGGAGGCGGAGCGTTTATTTTTAGCCGGTACGCCGGTTGATCCGTCCCCGCGCATCCGTCTTGAGGACGGCAGCAAAGAATTGACCATGCGAGCCATGGACCTTATTTGTCCCATCGGCATGGGACAGCGCGGTCTTATCGTTGCGCCTCCGGGTTCGGGGAAGACGACCTTCCTCAAACATATTTGTCAGGCGGTCGCCAAAAGCCGTCCTGATGTCAAACTTTACTGTCTTTTGATCGATGAACGTCCTGAAGAGGTCACAGATTTTAAACGGGCTATTCCCGGAGAGGTCCGTTCATCTTCGTCCGATCAAACCTATGAACATCATATCCAAACCGCCAATGAGTTGATGAGCGAAGCTTTCAAGGAAGCTGCCGCCGGGGCCAATGTCATGATCGTGATCGATTCATTGACGCGCCTGGCACGGGTGCATAACGCGCAGAGACCGTCGGGCGGACGGACTATGTCCGGCGGTGTGGACACCCGCGCGCTCGAGGTTCCGCGCAGGATCTTCGGTTCCGCGCGCAAGATCGAGAACGGCGGATCGCTTTCTATTCTGGCGACCATCCTGATCGAGACCGGCAGCCGCATGGATGAGGTCATTTTCGAGGAATTCAAAGGTACCGGCAACATGGAGATCGTTCTTTCCAGAGAAATTGCCAACCACCGTATTTTCCCGGCGATTAATATTTCCAAAAGCGCCACGCGCAAATGTGAGCTTCTGATGGAGCCGGAAGAATTAAAGAAGATCGAGTTGCTGCGCCGCAGCTGGGCAGGGCTCAATCCTGTCGAAGCCGCAGACCATCTCGTCAAACAACTTCAAGCTTATCCCACCAACCGCGAATTGCTCGCTCACGTCAAAGTTCTGTCGTAAATCATATGGCACTGATCAGTTTACAGGAAATTTCACTGGCTTTCGGCGGGCCGTTGGTCTTTGACCAGTTGAGTTTGCAGATCGAGCAGGG
>CAZLRE010000094.1:0-6961 GCA_964561885.1 uncultured Planctomycetales bacterium
GCATTTACCCTGATCGAGCTTCTTCTGGTGACGCTCATCATGGCCGCGGCGGCATCAGCCGCGCTGCCTAATTTCGCGCGGTTCGTCAAGAACGTTGAGTTCAACACGGCTGCCGACGGTCTTCTATCCGCTATCCGTTTCGGCCAGCTGCATGCGCTGACCCGGGGCAAATGGGTGCAGGTCAAGATCAATCCATCCGGGTACTGGCTTGAAGAAGAGCGGGTCTTTAATAACAATGCTGCGGCAGGATCCTTCAAGCCGGTCTATGAACGGTTCAAGAACCGTCATGGCAGAAAGTCGTCATTTCCCGACGGGGTGATCCTGCGGCCCGCAGAGACTGTGGTCACATTGTCGCCGGACGGCAGGATACGATTATCTGCTATCGAGATCTGCCGTCAACAGAGATGTCTTTCGATCGAGACGGGCCAGGTGATCGGGCAGGTTCAGGTGATCAAAGATAACGAAGGAACGACGGATGGGCGCTCGTAAGAAAGTTTGTTGCAAAGGCGCTGTTTTGCTTGAAGTCCTTTTGGCCGTTGCCATTCTGGCCGCAGGTTTGACCGCTGTGCTTCAGGCCATGATGGCCCACGCCCGTGCCGCTTCGGCTGCCTCTGAATATGTGCAGGCGGTCCATGCGCTGGGTCAAAGGATGACGCCCGAAGTCATGGCCCGGTCTGTCAACGATGCCCGTGACGATCAAGGGCCTTGTTTGAGTGATTCGGATAAATTTCAATGTTCCATGACCCTGATGGGCACAGTACCTTCGCCTCATCCTCAGATCGTGTTCCAGGATTTTCAGACACAAGTTCTTTGGGTGTCGGGGAAAACAGACAGAAGTTTTAAGGCCGCGGTTTATTTGCCGAAGGTCATGGAATGAGCAGTGTTTTATTTATAGTTCATCGCAATGTGACTATGATTCATCTCATAGATACTTTTTCTATCGTCATTGCGAGTCCCCGCAGGGGACGAAGCAATCTTATACGCGGATGAGATTGCTTCGTCGCCTTTCGTTAACGCATGCTCCTCGCAATGACGCCGGGTTGGGTATTTATGAGATGAGTTCTATGAAAGGGAAGGGGTATCATTTGAATTCGAAGATGTCGGGATTTTCGATCCTTGAATTGATCCTCGCGTTGGGTATCACAGCGGTCATGGCCGGCAGTGTGTTTATGGTCTACACCCATGCGGTCCGTCTGGAATCGCGGTCGAGGGAATTAAATGAGGTTACGTTGCGCAGTTATATGATCTTTAAGACCATTGAGGACGATATTGGCCGCAGTGTTGCTTACCGCTTTCGCGCCGGCGATGGTAACGGCGAGGTGCCGGCATTTTTAGGGGAAAAGGACAGGCTTGCGTTCGTAACAGAAACTGACCAGGGGCTCCGGTGGGTTGATTATTCCCTGGATGAGCCTGAGACAGAAGGGACCGTTCGAACAACGATCATGGGCCGCAGGTATTCTAGGAACGAAGATCAGGTTTTAAGCGAGTCCATTACGGAAAACAAGACCAGAGCGTTTAAGCGGCAGTTGTCTTTGTTCGATGCGGCTACACCGGATGATTCGCGTCATGAACAGACCGAGATCATTGTTCCCGGCGTGGGCCCTGAAGATATCTCCTTTCAGTACGCCCGCTCGCAGAAACAATCGGGGCTTGCCTGGGCAGCAAGTTGGTATGACCTTGATCTGCCGTCAGCCATCCGTGTGGATGTTAGGCTTTATGCGGGGCAGTCGCAGCAGGGGATCCAATATTCCAAGGTCATTGTTTTGCCGACGGGATTTTAAGGTCTTGAGATATGGCTCGGGTATGGGAATGTTCAGCGCACAAAGTAATCGCGCGGCGCGTTTGAGAAAAAGCAGCCGCTCCGGCATGGTGTTGATCATTGTTCTTTGGATATTGGTCCTTCTGGTCATTCTGGCCGCAGGGTTAAGCCGGCGCGGGAGTGTGAATGTCGCGCTCGCTCAACTCGCTGCTGGGCAGATACGCGCGCAGTATCTGGCGTTCTCGGCGCTGCGGTATGCCGTCGCATTGATCGAACTGGACACTAAAGATGAGAAGGGCTCCAGAACGGACACGCTGTATCAGTGCGGTTTCTCTTTACAAGAGGGGTTGACCCCGGAGAAATTATTCAAGCGCGTGGCTGTTCCCGGCGGGTATTTTGAGATCGTAACGTCGTGGCAAAGGGATGAAGGTTCCAGGCGTTACGGGATGTCGGATGAAGAAAGCCGGATCAACCTGAACGCAGTTTCGGCGGCAGACTATCAAGTTTTGATGTTCATGATCCTGGACGCGGGATTTGACAAGGAGATCGCGCAAACGGTTGCCGCAAGCGTGGTGGACTGGGTCGATCAGGACAATGAGGTTTTTAAAGAGCCGTACGGCCGGGAAAATGATCCCGCGGACCTTTCGAAAACTAAGGTCAGGAACCGCGCCTTTCAAAGTGTTCAGGAGTTGTTGCTGGTCCGGGGAATGACGCCTGAGATCTTTGAGGCCATTAAGAATGATCTGACCGTGTTCCCCCAGACGAGCGGTTTGACGGTCAATATCAATACGGCCACTCCGGGGGCGTTGCGCGCTTTGGCGCGTAATTTTACCGGCAACCGGACGAACACCGAGGTCTCGGATGCGGATTCATTGGTTGAAAAACTTTTACGGTACCGGCGCGGGCCGGACGATTTGGATGGAACGGACGATGACAGGGACATTGAAAGTCAGGACCTCCGGTTAAACGTGCGCGAAACAGCCTTGATGGCCCAGTTGGAAGGTTACCGCGCCCGGATCTCTAATTTTATACGCATCGGCATAAGGGCCGTGGATGAAGAAAGCAAAGTTGAATATCGCGCGGAAGCGGTCATTGCGCGTTCCGCCGGCAAAGCCGTATATTGGCAAAAGATCAGATAAGAATGGTTTAAGGCGTTCGTATGAATGACAACAGGATCATCATCAGATTTATGACAAGCGGGGTTCTCGTGCTGAGCACGAAAGCCAAGGGTACGTTTGCCTTTGATCACTGCGCGGTCAATGAAGGAAGGCTTTCCAAGGATGTGTGTGACCGCATACGATCATTGACTGTCAGGAAGAAAGCAGAGCTCGTCGTGGTCCTTCCGCAGCGCCAGGCGATCTATAAATATTATTCATTGCCGACCAAAAATAAAGATGAGCTGCGCCGGATGGTCGATCTTCAGGCCGGACGCGGGTTGCCTTTTCCCGCGCAGGAGATCGTTTATCAAATGTCTCCTGCGGGAACGGACGCCCAGGGTTTGACCAGGGTTGTGGTGGCGATCGCCCGTCAGAAGATGGTCCAGGAATGTCTGGATGTTGTCAGCGCTTCCGGGTTGAATCCGTCACGGTGCGCGTTAAGCGCCTTTGGTGTCGCGGCCTGGCATGCGCACCGGTTCCCGGCGGATACTGATCAATGGGTGCTGGTTGTTGATGCGGATACCGACGGTATTGAATTTTGTTTGTGCAAGAATAAACAGCTGTTATTCGCGCGCGGGATGGCGGTGTCGGATGTTCCCAGTGACGTTATTCTCCAGATTGATCTGACCCTTGAGGCGTTACGCAGCGCTTATCCGGATGCTCAATTATCCAAGGTGATCTTGACGGGCATCAAAGACCATTGGGGTCTGATTAAAGAGGCGCTGGCCCGAAACGTGCAGGTTCCCTGTCACGAAGTCCCTGTGCAAGACTCTGCCGGGAATGGGGCGGCTGCGGATCACCCGTCGCAGGGTTCGGTCTGTTCCTTGGTCGGTATGGCGTATGCCGCGGACACTGGGCCGGATCTGATGCCGTCATCGGTCCATCAGGGGAAACATTCGCGCAATGAAGTGCTGGCGCTCTTGCGCATGTTTGCGGCCATGCTTTTTTGTGCCGGCGCGGTCATGTTCTGGGCCCATCAAAGGGTGGAGCGTCAGGAAGATGCTTTGCGTGAGCTCCGGCAGAAGATCGCCCAAAACAAAAGTGAATATGAACAGGCCCGGCGTAATTTAAAGTTGTTTGAATTCCTGCTCAAGGACCGTTCCCAAAAGGTCGTGATCGCCGAACTTTTTAAAGAGATCTATCAGGCGTTGCCGTCCAGCGTTGTGCTGATGAATGTGCAGTATTCAGACGGTGATCTGACGGTCCTGGGACAGACCAGGGAAAGCGGTGATGTGGGCGCTTTTCAGAAAGCCATGATGAATTCCCCGGTGTTCAAGGATGTGACGCTTGCGTATGCCAACCGTCCGCAGAGGCTGGCCATGGAATATACCGAATTTAAGATCGTCTGCCGTACGCGCGCATCGAAAGGGGCTGAGCTATGATCCAGCTGACATCCCGTGAGCGCGGTATTTTTGTTCTGTTCGTGCTGGTCTGCGGCATTTACGCTGGGTATGCCTTTGTTTACCGTCCTTCGGTCATTGAACGTCAGAGGATCGAGGAGGACCTGCGGCTTGCACGCAAGAAATGGAACGACCAGATGAAGATCATTCGTAAAGAACAGAACATGCCTGTTGGGTTCCGTGAGGCGATCGCGGCGATGCGCCAAGAGAACGCTCCCGAAGAGGTGATGTCCGCAATTTTATCCGAGATCGAAACAGCGGCCCGCAGCCTCAAGGTCAGGATCACGGAAATGAAGCCGCAAGGGGTGATCAAAGAGGACGTGATCAGCAGATTTCCGGTGAGTCTCGCGGTCGACGGGAGTTTTCAGGAGCTGATGGCCTTTGTCCATATGCTGCAGGCGCCGGAGCATGATCTTAAGGTCACGCAATTTCATTTGGAAAAGGGGCTCTCGGATCCAACAGCATTACTTGCCAAGATCGTGGTTGTGCGCATGCTCATCCGTCCCGAGGAAGAACCTGTCAAAGGCGTTGGAAGAACGCGATCGTATCAGAGAGAATATGAACCGTCCTGATCAAACAATCAAAACAGCATATCCTGAGCGCTTGGCAGCGCCTGCCCGGGGCGCGTTGGGGTGGAATATCCTGGCGGTCCTATTTTTGCTCATCGGTGTTGCCCTCGGCGGTTTGACGTTTAAAGAAAAAATGTCATCGGTACCGCTGACGGTTGGTGAGTTTTCCGATGCCCAAGCAGGTTCCCAAAGTTCTGTTTCGTTTGCCGGTGTTCAATGGATACCGTTTGATGCGTATGCGCCTGTTTTTGCCGCCAGGGATGTTTTTAAAACGGATGATGAAAAAATCCTGGAGGCGACCCGGCAGGCGGAGGTTGCCGCACATATGCCGGCTGCGAATTGGGGGGCGGGTTATCAGCTCATGGGTGTGATCGTGGATGCGGACCCGCGCGCGATCGTTCGAACGCTGGACCCTCCGGGTGTGTTGACATTGGCCATCGGCGACCGGTTGGGGGATGCGACCCTGGTTGAGATCGATGAACATAGGGCCGTATTCGATCATCAAAATGCGCGTGTGGAATTGCGCTTTTCGGACAAGCCAGCCTTGTAAAGCGCGTCGATCGGCGGATCGTGATATGAAATGGTCACAAATAGTATTTAATGATATACTTTTGCGGTATTTGACATTAGATGAAATAAACTGAGTAAGGTTGCTTCGCTCAAGTCTGGCCGCTATATAAGATTGCTTCGGCCCTTTGGGCCTCGCAAAGACGTTTATTCTTTTTGTTGTCGACACGCGCATGTGAAAGAAATACAAATAACCGTCATTGCGAGTCCGCCGGAGGCGGACGAAGCAAACTTACTCAAGAATATAATTTAAGGAAGCTATGATTACTGTCTTACGTTTGGTTTTAGTGTGTGCGTATCTTATGGTGTCAGTTCCGTCCCTTTGGGCCCAGGGAACGGAACCTAAAACCGCGCCGGCTGTATCCGCGGAAAAAGAGGGACCGTCCAAGCCGAATGATCCCCGCCCGTTGAATAAAGACGGCAGCGATGTCAGCGATGATGCCGTGGTGGATGTCCTTCAATTAAAGGACAGGGGCATCATGGATGTCCTCAAGGTGCTTTCCGAGAAAACAGGACTGAACATCATCGCCGGACAGGGCATTGCCGGACAGGTGACGATCTATCTGAAGAACGTCAAACTCAAAGATGTGCTGCGTATTATTCTTGAGTCCAACAATTTGGCGTATTCCGTTCAGGACGGGGTCATTCATGTCATGCCGGCCGCGGAATATGAGCGCCGTTTCGGCCGGGTCTTCGGCGGGGATATCCGCACAAAGATCAGAAAAGTGCTTCATACCGATGCCACGGAAATGCTCACGCTCTTAAACCAGATCAAAAGTTCCACAGGCAAAGTGATGTCCGATCCCAGGTCAAACACGCTCATCCTCATGGATTCTCCCTCGCAGATCAAATTCATGGAAAAATTGATCGATGAAGTGGATGTGCCGGTGACGACACGGGTCTTTGAATTGAGTTACGCGCGCGCCAAGGACGTGGCTGAGAAACTTGATGCGGCGCTGTTGTCCAAAAGCGGGAGCGTCAAATACGATGAGCCGACCAATAAACTGATCGTGACCGACACCAAACAAAAGATCCAGGAGATCGCCAAGGTCATTGCGGCCTTCGACGTCAAACGCGAACAAGTCCTGATCGAGGCCAAGATCATCCAGATCATCTTAAGCGACCAGCAAAAATTGGGGGTCGATTGGGAAGCGGTCGTTGATAAATTCAATAATATGAATATCAAGAATAATTTTGATATTTTAGACAGCGCGGATAAAGGCGGGACGTTAAGCATCGGCACGCTTTCCGGGGATAATTATGAGGTGCTTCTGCAGGCGCTGAATTCCGAGGGGGCGACCAATATTCTTTCAAGCCCGCGCATAACCGCGCTCAATGGGCAGGAGGCCAAGATCCTGGTCGGTTCAAGCGAACCGTATGTGACCTCCACGACCACAACGCCGTCCTCTGGGCCTTCGACCATTGCCGAGAGCGTCAATTTTATTGAAGTGGGCGTGAAGCTTTATGTCACGCCGTTGATCCACAAGGACCAATTCATCACCATGAAGC
>CAZLRE010000095.1:0-6917 GCA_964561885.1 uncultured Planctomycetales bacterium
TCGCTGCTGGCGCTGTTCCACAAAGAATGCCTTTGGGACACCGAGTTCGCTGATCTGTCCGAAGGCCAGGAAGTTGAGTTCGAGCTTCAGACCGCGCATAAGGGTTTCTTGGCGTTCCACATTCGGCCGTTCGCCGGGAAAGCCATTGAAAGCTGTAAAACTGGAGGATGAATGTCGTTCGGAAAGGTCAAGGAGTATGACGAGGGCCGCGGTTTCGGGATCATTGTGGAGGTGCCGGGTACCGAGGAGTTCGTTGTTTATAAGAATTATATCTACATGAAACGGGGGGATTCGCTTAAGGTTGGTCAGAAGGTTGAATTCGAAAAGAAGAATAACCGGTCGGAAGTTTGGGCCGTCAATGTCAAGGTCCTGGACATCCAGGATTAAGGAGATCATCATGTCGGAAAAACACCCTATCAGAGCTTATAATTCCGCAGGAGTTTATTGCGTGCAGGACCTTTTAAACCAGTCGGGCGGCGGCCTGTTCTCGCTGGTCCGCATTGCCATGACCCGCTCGTCGGAACTGGCCTCGGGCAAACCGTCCTTGCTGGAAAATCCGTCGACGAACAAGATCATAACCACCGTGTTTGAAGAGATCGCCAATGGCAGGATCGTGTTCAAGAAAAAGACCGAGAAGTAGAACCAGAGCCGGCGTGTATTTGACGCGGCCTCAAATCAGGACCACGGAGCCCCTATGCGCGTGAAAAAGATCAGAAAAAAAGGTTTTCCCAAACAGTTTGCCAAGGGAAGAGTGTGCAAGAAGCAGGGATGCAAACATCTCCTGAGCGTTTATAATTCCGAGCTTTATTGCCATGTCCATTTGAATGAGAACCTGAATTAAAGAAGAGGATCTATGCCCAGAGAAGATGCTATTGAAGTTGAAGGGGTTGTTGCCAAGGCCCTGTCGAACGCCCAGTTTTCTGTGGTCATGGACAATGGGCACCACATCACCGCTTATCCCGCCGGCAAAATGCGCAAATTTTTTATCAAGATCATCCCCGGCGACGCTGTCACCGTCGCTCTCTCGCCGTACGACCTGTCCAAAGGCCGGATCATCTTCCGCCACAAGAAATAACCCGCCTTTTTCTGCCGGGAAATTACCTTTACGCCTCATTTTGGAATGGTAGAATACCCTTCATTGTTGGTATTTTTTTCATCATTGGAGGAGACATAATGAAGCGCACTCACATTGTTTTTAAGTCGGTGGTCCTGATGCTTTGCTTAATATCACCTTTGGCTGCGTCTTTGACTTTCGCGGACACAGCCCAGAAGGTCGAAGAACTCATCGTGAAATCCGGTCTTCAGCGGCAGATCGGTCAATTGCCGGAGGTCGTCAGCGCCTCTTTTGAACAGCGCATGAGCCAGGATGCCAACGTCAAGCCCGAAGAAGCGGCCAAGCTCAGGCAAGCCATTGCCCAGTCGGTCACTCCGTCGGCGATGCTGGAGTCTATTAAAGGACATATCAGCGCGCAATTGGCTGAGCCGGATCTGGATGCTATTCTCGCGTGGCTCAATTCTCCGCTCGGGCTTAAGATCACGGCTTTGGAAGAGAACGCCTCATCCGCCCAGGCCTTCATGGAATTGCAGAAATTTGCCATGGGTCTTGAGAGCAATCCGCCCGATCCGGCGAGGGTCGAGGTGCTTCAGGAGCTTGACCAGGCGGCGCGCATGACGGAATTCAGCACGGGCATGAAGATGGACATGATCGTCACCATGACCGATGCGATGGCCAAGGCGGCCGGCCGCACGGATTTTACCAAAGCGGAACTTGAATCGAGCCTGGAGGCCAGCCGCGCGCAGATCGAGGAAGGCTCTGCCCAGGAGATCTTGATCACCGGGCTGTATACGTATCAAGCCCTGACGGTCGATGAGCTCAAAGAATATGTCACGTTCTATAAAACAGAGGCCGGACAGAAATACGCCAATGTCATCACCGTCGGGCTTTTGGACGCGCTTAATAAGTCTTCGAAGGACATGGGTGAGCGTTTAGGAAAGGTGATCAAAGAAGAGAACGCCGAAGAGGCCGCGGCAGGACAATAAACCCAAAACACGTTTGTTGATTTCTCAAGCGTGAAAACCGAACCCAAAGGTTCCGATGATATTCAGATATATTATCTGTACATGCATAATGCACGGTGTGCTGCTTTTTTCTTCACCGGCGATGGCCGATGTTCCGCAGAATGTCGATGTTCTAGTGGCAAAATCTGGTTTGCAGAGTGAAATTGACAAGCAGCCGGAGGCCGCGATCATGCTCCAGACGATCAAGGACCATATCAGCCGTCACATGACTTCATCTGACATCGACGCTGTTTTAGAGTGGTTTAATTCCGATCTTGGCCAGAAAATCACAAAGGCTGAAGAAGACGCGTCCTCAATGGAAGCGTACAGCCAGATGCGGGAAATTAAAGCCGGCTTGCAGAGTCATCCGCCGGACCCGTTTAGAAAGCAGCTTATCAGTAATCTTGACCAGGCAGCCCGCATGACCGAATATATGACCAGGATGAAGATGAGTATGGTCATTACCATGACCGAAGCCACACCCTCCGCCACCAGTATCGGGAATGCTTCTAAGGAAGAGAGGATTTCGCAAATTAAAAGCAGACGCGGTCAGGTCCAGGAGCTTTCAAGTAAGGAAGTGATGGCGAGATCGCTTTTTACTTATCGTTCGATAAGCGACAATGAACTTGAGCAATATATCGTTTTTTATAAATCTGAAGCAGGCAAGAAATATGTGGATACGGTCACTGAAGCTTTGCTCACCGCCATTGAGGATTCTAACAAACGATGGGCGATAGAACTAGGAGGTACGATGGAACAGAATGCCCCAGACGCCGTGCAATAAAACATTGATTTCCCCGCCAAGTTTACAGCTTGATTTTTCTTTCCAAGATAAGTGTTCCGTGCGCCCAACCCCAGCCCGGCACATGCTGCCAGTTCCCGAATTGGATCACAGGAATAAAATTATCTCGAATATATTTTCCGATGACCGGGCAATAGGTTTGTCCGAGCACGCCTAAGCCCTTTTCGGGGGACACGAACCGGTTGGACAGAACGATGGTGTTGATGCCTGCGTCCTCGATCTCTTTGATGATCTTGAGTTCCTGTTCAACCGGGATATTGATGTGCTCGAAAAAGATGGTCTGCCGCGACGGGCTCGGACGGCCGGTCAGATAATAGTAAATGATGTCATAGGGGAGCGCGAAAAAGGTTTCCCCGGGTTTTAAAGTTTTGTTCAGGTAATCGGTGGTGACATTCACGGTCGCGACCCAATCCGGCGGATTGGCGACATAGACCCCGCCGCGTGAGCCCGCGATCTGCTGCTGGGGATCTTTGAATTTTATGATCACCTGCCACGCATTGATCCCCATGATGCCGATCATAAGCGCGATCACACCCCACAACAGCGCGCGCACCGTGCGGTGCAGGCTTTGAGCGGCTGTTTCAAAGATGATAAAGACCAGCACAATGAGAGGCGGCTGGGCCCAGAACCAGCGGTACCACACGCCGCTTTTCAGGAACTCATGGAAATTCGCCAGCGTATAGACCGCCAGGACAGCCACCGCCATGGTCAGGAATTTTCTCTGACGGGCTTCGAGTTTATTTTTAAACCACAGGATCGCGGTTTGAACCGTACACATAAAGGTGAGGATGTAAAAGATCAAAAGCGTGGGACTGCCTTTGGCCTCGCCGAATGCGATCTTGATAAATGAGAACGCCGCCTGCCACGGGGTTGTGTTGTAGGGCTGGTCCGCGTTGGAATAAGGCAGGCACTGGCGGATCTCATATAAAGGAAGAGGCTTCAAAAGCAGCCAATAGACCAGAAAGATCACAGCCGGCGTAACGATGGCCGCGCAGAAATAGAAAAGTTTCTTTTGTGGTGTGAACGGGATCTTGTGCGTTCTGTCCACAATGAACGCGCTGGCAATGAGCACGGCCAGGGAAGAGAGCCCGAAGTTCACTTTGATGAGAGCAAGGATAAAACAAACGGTGATCCCCTGCCAGAGCGTGATCATTTTAGGCTCGCGGATATAACGCATCAAACACCAGATGACGGCCACAACCATCCACAGTCCGCCGATATGGCTGTAGGTGAAAAAGAAATCCTGCTGGAATGTCCAGAACCACAGCGTTGCCATGAGCGCTGTCCAGGGATTGAACAGGGTTGTGACGGCAAGATAGCACAGGATACCCGCGGTGAGCTTGATCAAGAATTTACCGATCAGGATGCTTTGGATCTTGATCCCGAAGATTTTGTAGAAGACCGCGTAGTAATAAGGCATGGCCGGCCCGTAGACCCACCAGTAATCGCGGTAAACGGTCTTGCCGCGCAGCACCTGTTCGGCGGCGTCCAGATCGCGGCCGTGATCGCCGGCCGAAAGCCAGTTCTGGAAATTGAGCTCCGGCCACAAAATAACAAGGCCGAGCGCGACCGTGATCAAAAGAAATGTCCATTTGGATCTGTTCGAGGGAAAACCTGCAGAGTTGATAGTCGTCAAGTAGGAAGCCTTTACGGTCGATAGGTGGATTTTGTACTTCCGCGATGGCCTTCACGCTCACACCGCAACCGTTCCCGTTTTTCTGTTATCAAGGAAACGGGAGCTGGTTGCGAAGTTCGCGTGTCAGACCATCGCGGAAGTTTTATCTGCAAATCTGAGTTCATTGTAGCAATCGTCAAGAGGATATTAAAGTGGTTTCCCGAGTTTTATTTCCGTTTTCCGATGATATAATGACAACGTCTTTATTAATCCAGCGCAGGAACAAAAACAAGTATCGTCTTTGCGAGGCCGTAGGCCGAAGTAATCTTTTATTCCTATAAGATTGCTTCGTTCCCTGCGGGAACTCGCAATGACAGTGAAATGATCCAGTGAATCCACCCAAAGTCGTTTTCCCCCAAGCGTTTTTAGGTTTGCTAAAATTCATTCTGCCGTTCTGTCTGTGGATGTTCCTCTTTCGGGATTTTTTGACCGGCCGCATCCCGTTGAACATGGACACAGCCACGATCTACAGCGTCACTAAGTATTATTTTAATAACATTTTAAACGGTGTTGTCCCCTTGTGGGACCCTTTTGTCCTGTTAGGCACGCCGTTTTATGCCATCACGCTGTGTAATCTGTTTAACCCCGTCACTCAGATCATCCCTTTATTAAAGATCATCGGGTTTAATTATTATCACGCCTTCATTATTTATATCGTCGTGTTCTATTTTCTGGGCGCGATCGGGTTCTATTGTCTGGGAAAGATCCTTTTTCAGGACCGCCGGGCGGCCTACATCGGATATCTTCTGCTGCTATTTTCAGGCATCGGCGCCAGCATGTTCAATCAGCTGACGATCGTGGAGCTCTTTGTTCCGGCGGTCTGGTTCTTTGTTTTTCTTTTGCGATTTGCCGCGGGCTTTCGTTTGAGCGATTTTCTGGGGTTGAGTTTCAGCGCCATGACCCTTGCCATCGCTTATCTTCCGTTTTATTTTGCCGCTCTTGTTTTATGTGCGCTTCTTTTAGGCGGAGCCTTGTTCTTTAAGGAGTTCAAAACGTTCGCCGCAGGGGCATGGCAGTTTGCCCGCCGAAATATCATCATGGTCGTTATCTGTCTGGCCGGAATGCTGACAGCGCTTGCGCCGCTTATTGTTTATAAAATGATCGACTCCGGCCATGATGTGGTGTCACCCGGCCGTCATTGCAATTTTGCCGACATCACCGACTGTTATGAACGCACCCTCAATGAACAGGGCGGGATGTCCTACAAAGAAACCTCGCAATCCGGCGGCCTGGCCGAGCGCCTGCATTGGCGCGGGTTGTTCACGCATCTGGACAAGGCCTCTTACGGGATCGACCAGTTCTTTTATGTGCCGATCTTGGTTTTTATCCTGATCGTCTTGTCCGTTTTTGTGCCGGTTGACAGAACAAAAATCTTTTTGGCGCTGTTGGCGGCATTCTTAAGCCTCATCGCGATGGCGGATGTCACGCCGGTGCACAAGTTTCTCTATGACCGCATTTTCTTCTTTAAATATTTCCGCAATCTGTTCTTCTTTCAGGCCTACATCATTCCCCTGATCATTCTATTTGCCGTCGGACAGCTTAAGTCGTTGTGCCAGTGCGATGTGTCAACGTTCACCCGCAAGAAAGCCGCGCTGTTCTGGGTGGTCACGGCGCACGCGGGCATGATCGTTTTTCTTCTGGGTCAGGACGGCATCATCACCACGTCAACGGCGACGGTGATCGCAAGCGGTATTATATTTACTGCGGCCTATCTGGGCCGCTGGGATATACAGCGTGTTCTATACGGTGGAGCGGTGTGTCTGGCGCTCATCCAGCCGGTTGAAGTCTTCGCGCACTACAGCCGTAACGCTCAGCAATTTCAGTGCGAACTTCCCGGCGATCATGTGCGTCCGCAATTTTCATTTCGGCGTCCGACCGAGGAGGTCAAAAGCAACTGCAAGATCTTCAAGTTCGTTCACTATGAATCCTTTTACGATTCGCTCAATATGAAGGACGCCCGCGGCTACATCGGTTATCCGACGAGCGTGACGCGCGGGGCGTATCTGTTATCGCAGTGGGTGGATGAGCCCACACTTCTGGATTACACGAGCCACAAGTTCTGGCTGTACGACAATGTGCGCGGTTTTGACGGCCAGGCGCTCGAGATCCGGTCGCTCGCGGATATTTTCAGAGCGCGCCTCAATGCGGCCTATGTCAATCCTCCGGGGAAAGAACCAAGGGCGACGTTTACCGACGCCGACTGGGGAGCTGATCCTCCGGCCGAGCCCCTGGACCCGGCGCGGGCGAGCGTCGAAGTCTTTCATCCGAACCGCCTGAAGGTCCGCCTTGATCTTTCCAAAGACAAGTTCGTGGTTTATACCGACGGATTTACCAAGTACTGGAAAGTGTTTGTGGATGACAAGCCGCAGGAACTGCTGCGCT
>CAZLRE010000096.1:0-1816 GCA_964561885.1 uncultured Planctomycetales bacterium
CGCCGATCA
This sequence comes from uncultured Planctomycetales bacterium, assembly GCA_964561885.1. GTDB lineage: Bacteria > Omnitrophota > Gorgyraeia > Zapsychrales > Fredricksoniimonadaceae > JAGNTT01. The sequence continues at coordinate 10 of CAZLRE010000096.1, forward strand.
TCACCCGAAGCATGATCTGTGAATCTGCCGAGCGGCATTCAAAAATGTTGCTTTCCGCCAGCACACCCAGAACCTTCTTTTGTTCTGAAGAAGGTATCAGATAACCGAATCCATCCGGAATGTTTTGAAACGCGGCCTTCTCAAAAAGCAGACCAACGACCGCGATCGGCGCGTATTCAATGGCGGACAGGGCCCGGATAAAATCCTTGTCGAAATACCGCATCAACTCCGCGGCTGTAAACGCGGGTGACGCGATAAAAAGTTCATCCGCAGGATATTTCTCCTGGTCGGTGACTACAAGAAAATACGGCGCCGCATGAATGATCTCCCTGACAGGCTCGTTCAAACGGATGGATTCACCGCATTTGGCTTCAAGCGCTTTGATCAAAGTTCCCATGCCGGCTTTAAAGGATCTCATTTCCGACTTAAGCGCGGAGGCGCCCTTCTTTTTCGATGCCATCATGCCTTTGATGACCGAACCCGATGTCTGCTCAAATTCATATACTTTCGGGAAGGCGGCCTGCGCATTGAGATGCTCACTGTTGCCGCCGTAAATGCCGCTGACCATCGGATCGGCAAAATACTTCGCGCAGGCGTAGCCAAAGCGGCGTTTGACAAAACCGTGGAGCGATTCCTGAGGATCGTTGCCTTTGGCAACAAACGGCTCCAGAAAGATCCGCAGCTTTTGGGACAAGCGCATCGGTTTAAAGCCAAAAAGTTGCGGCGGGTTCATGGGAAACGCGTGCAATACCCCGTCTGCTAAAACATATCTGCGTTTGGCCTCAGCTCGCGCGGTTATCAATTCACCGGATAAACCCAGCTCACTGATAAGCTCCAGCATTGCAGGCTGATTAGCCAGAAAACCGTTGGGTCCGCATTCGAACAAAGCCCCTTGTTCACTTTGGGTGCGGATATTTCCGCCGGCAAAAGCATTTTTTTCTAATAACGTGATGCACACATCGCTGCGTCCGGCGTATTTCTTTCTCAAGAAATACAAAAGGCTCAGACCGCTTATACCAGCGCCGATGATGACAATGTTCCTAGTCATGCCACTTGAACTTTCTGATCTCATCAATGACCGTCTTGACCTGGCTTACCGGGACATCGGGAAAAATGCCGTGATTCAGATTGAAAATATACTTTTTGTGATGCTTGCGCGCGGCCGAAAGGATCCGGCGCACTTCGGCGCGTAATGTTTTTTCATCCGCGTATAAAAGTCCGTTATATAAATTGCCCTGGATCCCTTTGGACGTCTTGTTCAGAATGGGGTTTTCACCAAGTGTGACCGTTTCACAGACCGAAAGGAAATCCGCGCCGCATTTGTTCATCTCATTTAAAAGATGTGCGCAGTTCTTCAAGTAATAGATCGACGGCAGATCCACGTTCGCGAAGATCTCCTTCACATAAGGCAGGATATGAACATTATAATCATCAGATCTTAAGACCCCGCCCCAGGTGTCGAACAGCTGAAACGCTTTAATGCCAGCTTTTTTCTGAAGGTTCAGATACCGGATGGTGTTGGTCGTGATCTTGATCATGAATGCGTGGAAGACTTTGGGATGCTCGATCATTAAACGCGCAGCCGGCGGAAATCCGAGCGCGCCAGTATTTTTGATCAAATAATTGGCGACCGTAAACGGCGCTCCCGCGAAACCGATCAAGGGAACATCCGAAGGTAAGGCTTTGTTGATGAGCGTAATGGCCGCGGGAACATATCCGATACCATCCATCGCATGGACTCGTTTGATATCAGATGGTGAAACGACCGGATTATCAATGACCGGACCTTTTCCATCAACAAAAGTGA
>CAZLRE010000096.1:1826-3700 GCA_964561885.1 uncultured Planctomycetales bacterium
TCTTAAAACCCATGGCTGACGGCAATGTGAGAATATCAGCGAATAAAATGGCCGCGTCGACCTTCAGAAGATCAACCGGCAAAAGCGTGATCTTCGCCGCCAATTCAGGATCGCAGAACATCTCATGAAGACTGCGGTCTTTCTTAAGGGCGCGGTATTCGGGCAGGAACCTTCCGGCCTGACGCATGAACCAGACAGGAACCGATGTGTTTGTCCCCTTAAAAGCCTGAAGAAAAATCGATTGTGCCATGAGTACCTTTATTTTAAATTTCTTTATCCAGTGTGAGGGCTGGGATTAAGCGAATTGAGCCCTACACCATTTCATTAAATGTTAACTAGGCTCATGGTGTGCGGGCTCGTTGAGCAGAATCCCAGCCCTCACACTGGAACAACATGAGTAAAATATAAACTTTTATTTGAGGCATCCGGCTCCACGGTCCGCTGCCTCATTGTTCCAATAAAACCTTTGGAGAAATGCGGCAAGGACCAAGTCGCCTTCCTGCCTCAAATAAAACCTCTCTCTCAACCATTGAATGACACTATTAAACTGTTCTTGAAAACCGTTTATGCCCCTTGCTCTGTCTCAAATAAAAATCAAAACCCATACACACATTGCGGATGAACAACTGTCCCAATTCGGTGACATCAATGACATCCCCGCGCTGTGTGATCAAACCATCCTCCTGACAACATTCCAGATGCTGATGCTCGTGGGCAAAATACTCATCAAACCCTTCGCCGAATGTCCGAAAGAATTCTTTCTTATCGATCTTAAAATGACACATCAGCTGCAGGATCACCCAGCGGCGCATCTCATCGTCCTTAGATAATTCCTTGCCCCGTTCGACAGGCAAGCGTCCCTCGTCAAGGATCTGATAATAGGATGCGATCGTTTTATGGTTCTGAAAAAACGTCTTCTCCAAAAAACCAATCGCGGAAACTCCCAGACCGATGTATTCATCGGCCGGTTTGACCGTATATCCCATAAAATTGCGGTACAGTTTCCGGTCATTGAACGCCTTGGCCATCTCATCGGTCTTGAGGGCAAAATGGTCCATCGCGATCGCCTGATAACCATTCATCAAAAGTTTCTGACGGGCGCTTAAAAAAATGTCCAGTTTAAGATCGGTGTCCGGAAAAACACTTTGATCGAGCTTGCCCTGGTGCTTCTGCATCCACGGCACATAAGCAAAACTGTATAAGGCAATGCGGTCAGGTCTTAAAGCGATCACCTGATCGATCGTGGCATCAAAAGAGTCCTTCGTTTGATGAGGAAGTCCGTAAATAAGATCAAAATTGACCGACCCAAACCCCAAACGCCGCGACTCAAGCGTCACGGCCTTGACCATTTCAAAGGACTGTGCGCGGTTGACCGCCTCCATCACCTTGGGATGAAAATCCTGAACACCCATGGAGATCCGGTTGAACCCGACTTTTTTCAATACGGCGAGCTTGGCCGGTGTTACAGTGCGCGGATCAACTTCAATAGCCACTTCCCCGTTTTTGTCCACGTTAAAATGCCGGCAGATCTTCTGAAAAAGGGCCTCGATCTGGTCCTGGGTCAAAAATGTCGGTGTGCCGCCTCCCCAGTGAAGTTGTTTGATTGTCCGCTTGGGACCAATGGCGGAGGCCACCAATTCGAGCTCTTTAAACAAATGTTGCAAATATTCCTGACCGTGGCGCTCATCCTGTGAGCGAATGAGCTTCATGCAGGCGCAAAAATAACAGAGCTGTTCACAAAACGGGATATGGATATATAGGGAAACACTTTTAGAAGACCGCCCTAGCTGCGCGAGCTTCTGAACGTAAATTTTTTCATCCAGCGCTTGGGACCACTCCGGGGCTGTCGGATAGCTCGTATAGCGAGGCCCCTG
>CAZLRE010000096.1:3710-6864 GCA_964561885.1 uncultured Planctomycetales bacterium
TGCTCATAAGATCATCTCTGGATTTGACCTGAGTTAACTTGCTCATCAAGCCAAGCCACATTCTTCTTTAAGAAAACACTGCCGGGGTTTAAATTCAAGGCCGCGAGATAATATTCTCTCGCCTTAACAAGATCGTTGCGTACGGCCTCAATGTCCCCAAGTCCGGCATGGACAAGCCAGTCGTTTTTCCTGCCGATGAACGATTTTTTATAATGATATTCCGCCTCTTGAAACTTATTTTGTTCGAACAGATCACGGGCCAGCCAGAAATTCGGAAAATAAAAATCCGGTGAAATTGTCAGCCAATAGCGGCAGTAAGATTCCTGGGTTCTCCAGAGCTGATTGTACGCCTGGGTCTTCCCGTACCAGAAACCAGTTAGAACCACGATAAGAATCATGGTGACAACCCGGACCGCGGCCCGTTCCGAGCTCATGAGGATCTTTCTGATCACCAGTCCAACAAAAAGAAAAAATCCCAATGACGAAAAGAAAAACCAATGCGGCTCAACAACAAAACCGCCGTACGGATAAATAAGCGCCAAGGCGAACAAAGGGATAAAGCCCGTCAGAAACCACAACACCGCGAACAACACGCCGCTGCCCTTGTACTGACCGCGAAATCTCACGAACAACACTATGCCCAACACGATCACACAAGCTATTTTCCATTCCAGCCCGGAGGCCTGCGGCGCCATGGTCTTAATAAGGACCAACTGGGATGCCACAAAGAGCTGCTGAAGATACCAGGTGATGAGCTCAAGAACGGTATTCACATAGGTCAAGACATCCAGACCCATGCTGTCGCTGTAATGGAACATCCTTTGTATAAAACTGGATGTGTGTGAAACGGCAAACACGCGCCAAAGCACATACCCCGCAGCAGCCGCACAATACGGCACGCATATCCTGAATGCTTGCTTTAAAGGAATGTTCTTCAAGAACTGAAATGCCGTCAGAAAAACAAAGAACAGAAAAACGATGGATATTTCCTGGGTGAATAACGCAAGCACAAAGAAAATGACGCTCGCAATTTGAAAACCGCTGCGTTTGATATCTTCACAATACCGCAATAAAAATAATGCGCTCACATCGAGGAATATCCCAAAAAGCAGGATCTCATGGCCGGTGATGTAATTGATGAATGCGGCATTGACCGGATGCACCCCATAGAGCACACACACCAGCAAAGGGACGAACCATTGGCGCAGCAGCCGCTTGAGGACAAAAAACACAAGTCCCAGATGAACGGCAAACAACGCGATATTGACCCAATGATAATACACCGGGTCCTTAGGCAGGGTTGATATCAAAACCAGCCGGAACAGATTCGTAACCGGCCTAAAGAACACATGGCTTTCATCCTTGTAGTCCAGCGCCTTGCCGATCTGGCTAAACCCCGGTTCCTTAGCCAATAAAACAGCGTGATCATCCAGCATAAACTCATTGGACAGGCTTGTGCGGTAAGTCACGAAACTCAGAGCCAGAAAGAAAAGAACGATCCACAATGGCCTGGATATTTGCGGTATGGCAGGAAGCATGAGTTTAAACCCGTCTCGTCAAAACCTGGATCTCGTTAGCGGGAAATGGGTACATTCTACCCATGCGTCGTGGGATTGTCCAGCGCCTTCACAGCTTTACGATATCATTTAGGGGGTGCCGTTCTTCAGGCAGGAGTTGCGGTATTCCCTGTTCAAGCGGGCGATGTTCGAGACACTGATCTCTTTGGGACAGGCGGCTTCGCATTCATACTCATTGGAACAATTGCCGAAACCTTCCTTGTCCATGCGCTCGACCATGTTGTGAACACGGCGGTCAGCCTCAACGCGTCCTTGCGGCAGCAATGCCATGTGGGAGACTTTGGCGCCCACAAAGAGCATGGCCGAACCGTTGGGACAGGCCGCGACACAGGCGCCGCATCCGATGCATTGGGCAGCGTCCATGGCCAGATCGGAATCCGGTTTTGGCACCGCAAGAGCATGGGCATCCGGAGCGGATCCGGTCTTGATCGAAACAAAACCGCCGGATTGGATGATACGGTCGAAGGCCGAACGGTCAACGACCAGATCTTTGATGATCGGAAATCCTTGGGCGCGCCACGGCTCAATAACCAGCGTCTGCCCGTCCTTGAAATTGCGCATATGAAGCTGACAAAGCGTTGTGCCTTTAAGAGGCCCGTGCGCCTGGCCGTTAATGACCGCTCCGCAAGCGCCGCAAATGCCCTCACGGCAATCGTGATCAAAAGCGATCGGGTCTTTGCCTTCCTTGATCAAACGGCCGTTGACCACATCAAGCATTTCCAGAAATGACATGTCTGTATCAACCCCCTGGGCCTGATAGATCTCAAAGGACCCTTTGGGTTCCCCGCATTTCTGACGCCAGACTTTTAATGTTAGATTAATTGTTTTGCTCATATATTTAGTTGATAGTTGATGGTTGATTGACACCATCAGCCATCAACTATCTCCCATCTTCTCTTACTTATAACTCCGTTGCGCCATATGGACTTCCTCAAATTTTAATTCTTCCTTGTGAAGATTCGGCGCTTTGCCCACTCCGGTAAATTCCCAGGCCGCGACATAGGAGAAATTCGCATCATCACGCAAGGCTTCGCCTTCGGGAGTTTGGAATTCCTCGCGGAAATGCCCGCCGCAGGATTCCCGCCGGTGCAACGCGTCGGTAACCATAAGCTCGGCGAATTCCAGAAAATCCGCGACTCGGCCGGCTTTTTCCAATTCTTGATTGAGCTCCGCATGCGAACCACGGACGGTCAAATTCCGCCAAAATTCTTCACGAATGGCTGGAATACGCTTCAAAGCTTCTTTTAATCCAGACTCATTGCGGGCCATGCCGCATTTCTCCCAAACCAAATGGCCCAGCTCGCGATGAAAATCATCCGCGGTGCGTTTGCCCTTGATCGACAGCAGATACTTGATCTTCTCATCCGCATGACGCAAACTTTCCTGGAATTGAGAATGTTCGATGATATTTTTGGCCACAGGCGCTGCTTTTGATAAGTAATCACCAATGGTGTACGGCAACACAAAATATCCGTCAGCCAATCCCTGCATAAGCGCGCTTGCGCCCAGACGGTTGGCCCCGTGATCGGAAAAATTCGCCTCACCCAATACGAACAAACCGGGAAGATTGCTCATCA
>CAZLRE010000097.1:0-6834 GCA_964561885.1 uncultured Planctomycetales bacterium
CCCAACGACCAGAAAGCCATCAAGGCCATGGCGAGAACCTTTCGTCAGAATCCCGCGTTGGACATTGAATCGACCTTAACCGGACTTTCTGTGGGCGAAGCGCTCGTTTCATTTCTGGATGACAAGGGAAGCCCTTCGATCGTTGAGCGCGCCTTTGTCTGTCCGCCGCGCAGCCGCGCCGGCGCGGTGACACCGGATGAACGCACGAGTATGATCAAACAATCATTGCATTATGGTCATTATGAGAACGCGGTCGACCGTGAATCCGCGCATGAGGTTTTAAAGAAACGTGCCGAAGAGCGTATGGCCCAGGCCCAGCAAAGCGCACAACAGACCGCCCCGGCCCGCCAGCCTAAGGCCATGGACATGCGCACTGTGCGCCGTCCCGGCCGTCCGGCAGACAGCCTGATGACCGCCGCGGCCAAAAGCGCGGCACGCTCGATCGGAAGTTCCGTTGGACGTCAGATCATCCGCGGAGTGTTGGGTTCCATCTTCGGCGGCAGCAGCCGTCGAAGATAGAACATATTTCGTCATTAACTATTGTTTTGAGGTAAGCTTATGTTTCTCTACGAACCGTACACATTCAAAGTTAAAAAACCGCAGTGGGTGGATGCGTTGACCGCCATCCGGCAGATCAAAAAGGGCAAACGCGTTTTGATCGGTTCCGGGTGTGCCGAACCGCAATTCCTAGTTAAGACCCTGGTTAACAATGCGTCAATGTTCCGCGACAATGAGATCGTGCACATCTTAACTGTCGGCATTGCGCCTTACGCCGACCCGCAATACGCGAACAATTTCCGTCACAACGCGTTTTTTATCGGCAAGAACATCCGTCAGTCGGTCACCGACGGTCATTCCGATTACCTTCCCATTTTTCTATCCGATATCCCGGGGCTTTTGAAGACCAGACAGATGCCGGTGCACTGCGCGCTTATTCAGGTTTCTCCGCCGGATGAGAAGGGTTTTGTATCGTTGGGCGTGAGTGTGGACATCCTTTTGGCCGCCATCCAGTCGGCGGACATGGTCATCGCCCAAGTGAACAGCAATATGCCCCGGACCTTTGGTCCGGCGCTGATCCCGATGAACGCGATCGATTATCTCATCAAACAGGATGAGGATCTGTTGGAATTCCCGCAGGGCAAGCCGGATGATGTTTCGCTCGGTATCGCGCGGCACCTGGCGCGCTACATTCAGGACGGGGACACGCTGCAGCTGGGCATCGGTAATATCCCGGATGCGGTCATGCTTCACTTAAAAGACAGGCATGATCTGGGCATCCATTCCGAAATGGTGTCCGACGGCGTTGTTGAGCTGGTCAAAAACGGTAACATTACCAACAAGCGTAAGAAATTAAATCCGGGAAAATCGGTCATCAGTTTCACGCTGGGAAGCCGCAAGATCTATGACCTGGTCCACAACAATCCGGATTTCGAGTTCTATCCGTCGGAATACACGAACGATCCTTTTGTGATCGCGCAGAACCCGAACGTGGTCTCGATCAATTCCGCGCTTCAGATCGACCTGACCGGACAGGTCTGTTCGGATTCCATCGGCACGCGTTTTTACAGCGGTTTCGGCGGTCAGGTGGATTTTGTGCGCGGAGCCAAACGTTCCATCGGCGGACGGTCATTTATAGCGATCTCATCGACCGCCAAGCAGGGTACGCTTTCCCGGATCGTTCCCACACTTGCCCCCGGGGCCGGTGTTGTGACCACCCGCGCGGACGTTCACTATGTCGTGACCGAATATGGAGTCGCATATCTGCACGGCAAGAACATTAGAGAGCGGGGATTGGCGCTGGTGCAGATCGCGCATCCGAAGTTCCGCGAAGAGCTCATGAGTTATTTAAAGGACAAGCATTATGTGTATCTTGACCAGAAGACCATCATTGACGACAACAGTCTGGTGATCGCCGACATCCCGGAAAGCAAAGTGTTCAAGGACAAGACGGTGTATTTCCGCCCCTTGCGTCCGTATGACCAGAAGGCCATTCAGGATTTCTTTTATAGCCACCGTCCGGAGACCATTTATCAGCGCTATCTGGCGAACGTCGAAGCGTTACCTCCGACGGAAGCCCGTGCGAGGGTTTCGGTCGATTATAACCGCGACATGGCCATCGCCGGGTTTGACGATTGGAAACCATACGCGCAGATGGTGTGCATTGGACGCTACATCCGCAAGGACGATGATTCCGCCGAGATCGGCATCGTTGTGAAGGAAGAATTCCAGCGCATGGGCATCGGCATGTTTTTGTGCGAGCATTTGATCGCCGCCGCGCAGAAACAGGGTGTCAAGAAACTGGTGGCATACGTCAACCGCTCCAATGCGGGCATGATCAAGATCTTTCAGCGTCTTGGTTTTTCCCTGAAAGAGAGCCGCCAGGTGGACGGTTATTTCCTGTCGCTGGACCTTCAGACCCAGGCGGTTTGATGAAATTTCAAGATCGTAGGGGAGGGTTTTAAACCCTCCCCTACATTTTGATGGATTAAAAATAAACTATTTATGAACATCCTCTATAACAAGATCTTTCTCGATCACGACACCGGGAACCATCCGGAGAATAAATCCCGCCTGCTCAGTTATCCTGATTTGAAAGAGACGTCTATTGTCGATGGTTCAGAATTCCTGGAACTCATCCATACACCGGCGCACATTTCCTTTGTTCAGGAAGTTTGCCGTAATAGACGATCCTTTGACGGCGATACACATACTTCTGCCGGATCGTATGCGGCGGCTGTCGCGGCGGTCGGGGCCGCGGTCATGGCCTCTGACTCCCAAGGATTTGCGCTGGTGAGGCCGCCGGGGCATCATGCTTATCGTGAGCGGGCCTCGGGCTTTTGCATTTTTAATAACATCTCAATCGCGGTCGAACGCCTGCGCCGGCAGGGAAAGAAAATCTTTATCCTGGATTTCGACGGGCATTGGGGCGACGGCACCGCTGATATTTTCTACGCGTATAACGATGTGCTTTACACATCCCTGCATCAGTATCCCGCATTTCCGGGAGGCGGAACCGACGCCGAGGCCGGGACTGGCAAGGGCCAGGGGTTCACGATCAACGTTGCGCTTCCGCCGGAAAGCGGCGATGATGTTTTTTTAAAAGGCATGGACGTGATCATGGCCGCAGCGCTTAAATTCAAACCCGATATTGTCGCGGTCTCGGCGGGGTTTGATGCCCATCAGCATGATCCGCTCTTGCAATTGTGCCTGAGCTCGAAAGCTTATCATCGCGCCGGAGAGATGCTCACCCGGGAATTCCGCGATGTGTTCGCTGTCCTCGAAGGAGGGTATAATACAAAATATCTTCCGCTATGTATCGATAATTTTCTGGCCGGCATGAACGGAAAACCCGCGCTTGGCGATGAACGTTCAACGCATTCGAGCGTGAAGGTCCTGGAAGAATTCGATATGCGGCTCTCGCACTTGCTTTCTGCCCATAAATCATACGGCCTTTTATGACAAATATTCCTGAACACAGTCGAAAATACACCTTCCGTTTCGGCAAGACCAAGATCGTGTTCGCCAAGATGTCCTATGAGTCGGAGTTCCACGTTCACGCCAAGGCGCTGGTGTACGCGCTGTATCACAAGCGTTATCCGACGATCAGGGTGGAGGCCAAGCTTGAAGGCCGTTTCCAGCCGGATTTAAGTGCTGAAGATTACGACGGTACCATGCTGTTCTGGGCTGAATGCGGGAATGTGTCCATGACCAAGGTGGAGAAGCTTTTTAAGAAATACCGTCAGGCGCATTTTCTTTTTGTGAAAGAACAGCGCGACATCCCTCTCTTTGAAAAACAACTGGCCAAAACGACCAAGGATTTTAAAAGCCTTCCGCTCGTCGACATTATGGTCTATCCGGAGCATTTTCAGGAGTGGAACGTGAGCGAGGATGGGGATGTTTATGTGAACCGCGATGATGTGACGGTCATTTCCTGGAACGACCCGGGTTTACGGAAAAAATATTTCTAGAAGGTTTCAGCGGGCCTTTAAAACAATCGCAACGGAACTTTCTTGAGCTGCAGCTGTCTTTCCATGCCGGGATCAGCCTTCAGCATAAGACAAACGGTCAGTAAATCTCTGGATTTTTTAAATCCTTCCTCCAGCCCGCTCATAAAAGAGTCGGGATCGATCTTCAAAAATAAGGCAAGGTCCTGATAGGTTTTTGTTAAAAGCATGAACAGCATGGCATTGTCGTTGGGAGAGTTGAGTGCCAGCGTGAATTTTTCGGCGGCCTTGTCATAATTGTTTTCGTTGTAATAGATGACCCCCAGATTGTAATGGAACCAGAAGAAATTCGGGTTCCCCCTTACGGCCTGTTCGTAATATTTGATCGCATTGTCCGTATCTCCCAGATAATAATACGCATAGCCTGCCAGTGAACAAGGCGCAGGTTGTTCAGGATCGTTGGCCGTAAATGAGCAGAGCATTTTGTAGTAGTTAAGAATGTCCTTGAGCCTTTCTTTTTCCATGATGCCTGGGGAGCTGCGCAAGACGTTTAATTCGGCGGCTTCAGGAAAAAGAAAATTAGCTGTCTTTAGTTTGAGAACGTGCCGGTCGACAAGACTATAGAAAATGATGACGGCAATGATCACCAAGAGGATTATCCGCTTAGCCAAGAGATCGACCAGGTTCATGCAGATTTTCTTGAACGGCAAGCCAGCCATAGGATGACCCCTAATGTTCCCAAATAAAGCATAATGAAGCAATATCCCAAAACGTACCGCCAGGTTTGATGGAATTGCCAGCGGATCACGTGATCCCCTGACGGCACAGATAACCCCTGGGAGAGAATGTTGGTCCGGATGACCGGTGTTTCCCGACCATCGATGTATGCCCGCCATAGGCTGTGATAGTTCGAAGTCCAGACGAGAAATTGGTCCCGTTCAAAAGAGGTCCGCACTGTGAGGCTTACCGGAGTGAACCGGAGAATTTCAAAATCTCTGTCCTGATCTGTGATGATCCGGGCGTTGAAGGAACCCCGGGAATTGAACTTAAGCGGACGGTCCGTGTGCGCGAAAGCAATGTTCTGTAAAACGGCCATGCTTTCAGCGACCTTTGCGTGATCCTTTGAGTCACTCCTGACGGATTCGACACCGTCATAGGTCAGAAACGGAACGCTCAGGTATGTTGCCAGGATCGGACGAGGGATGTTCTCAAGGGCCTCATAATACCAGCGCACCGCAAAGTGCGAATGAAGCAATTCGGAACCGGTCCTTCCCCGCGACCGAATCTGGGCTAAACGCATAGTATCATCGGCTTTTTTTGCCGACGGCAATATTAGCGTATGCGGGTTTTCATAGGCGAATCGTGAGGCGGCGATCGGCGGATAGCGCTCGGCCCATTGCCCCAGGACCCCGAACGGCTGGACCACGATCGCCGCCCATAACAGACATAAAGCCAAACGCGGGTTGCGTCCCTGGTCGTGGATCACGAAGAGCATCCAGACCAGACTAAGGATGATCGTGGCATATGTGGCTATGCCGCTGACTTGAGCTATTGCGCACAATGCGAGGGCAGCTGCATGCGTCGCGATGATCCATGTGATGAGCCATGGGTGACGGGAACGGATCTTGGTCAAAGTCATGGCCTGATCGACGGCAAACAAGATCATGGCCGGCAGGATGGCGAGCCATAAAAAGAATTGGACGTTGCGGAACAGTTTGAAGAACGGGATGATCGTATACAATAAACCGTGAACAAAAGTCGCGTTGGCCAGACCGATCATGAACATCATCCCTCCGAAAAGAAAGAACAGGACCAACCGCCGGGAGAGCCTAAACCAGATCCCCGACACGAACATGAGGAACGCGAAGACCGGAAGGTAAGGATCATCAAGTCTTAATTTGTTTGTATTGATGAATTGCCGGTCGAAGATCAGATGCGGGAGAATGCCGCCTTCATTGACCTTGGCGATGGAGACAGAGTTTGTATGGGCGGCGCTGACCTGTGAACCCCGGCCCGCGGCGTAGGCTTCGTTGCTCTGTGTTGCCTTATACCACAGCGCTCCGGGAATAAGCGACAGGAAAACAAGCATACAGCACAGGGCCGCAAATTTTTTATTGTTCAGGATGAAATGTCGCGCGGGGGACAGGGAGGTCGCACATTGAACATTATAAACAATGGCCCAGAACACAATGAAGGCCCCGAATATCGTGTAGAAATAGAACGGAATATAAGTGACGTTGATGATCATCAGGCAGAACACAGCGCCCAAAAGAAAAACTTGCCGCGGCGACTGCACAAAGGCCGTCAGGAAGAAAGCGAACCAGATAAAAGGCACAAATTCAAGAATGATAAAGGATTCAAAGACCTTTCCGCCCCAGGAGGAGAAAAGCAATAGAAGGGCTGCCGTCATGGCGGCAGTTCGGTCGCGGAAGGTCCTGAAACTTAAGAGATAAAAACCCGCCACACCGAGAAAGAAATATCCTCCGAGAAACAGGCGATGGGCCGTCGTAAAACCGAGGCCCAACTGCTCCAGCAGCTTGATCAGAAGAAAGAAAGGATTAAATTCTCCGATACGCCGCAGAAAGAACTCATTCGCATTTCCGTTGTCCTCCCAGGGGTTCCACAAAGGATAAATGCCCGCCACGATGCTATCGAGGTAAAACCGGATATGCCCCAGATAAGGGTAAGCGTCGCCCTGCAAGGCCGCGCTTGCGTTTAGAAAATACCGGAAAAGAAAACACCAGATCAGCGCGGAGAGAAGGATCAGGACCGTGGTCGGAGAGAGTCCGGTCTGTTTGGGGGCTTTGGGCATAAATGAACAGTGCGTGAGCTTTTATCGGGAATTTGGATGATCCTGCCAAACATCAAATGTGAATTAATATAACATGGT
>CAZLRE010000098.1:0-2411 GCA_964561885.1 uncultured Planctomycetales bacterium
CTGCACAGCGGCGATGCTGAATGTCTGATGCGCTATGATATTGCCATGGGTTATCCTTCGAACAGTCAGCGTAATGTCCGATATCTTTCATGGGGAGAAACCTCGGGCAGGGATTTTTGTAATGTCAGGACCGGAACGGGGATCAATGATGCTAACCGCAATCCGCAATCCCGTTATGGCCCGGCAGCTGATGCCAACACGGCGGGAGCGACTGCTGATCGCGGCGATTGCCAGCATCAACTTCGGGTGAATGATCTTGGCGAGGAACCAAAGCGATGAAGCGAAATTTAATTCTATTCTTTATATTTTTCTCCGTCAGTTTATCTGCCTTTGCTCTAGACAAGAAAATTGAGATGATGCGGGGCGCAAGATTAAATGAAGAGAAGCCTCCGGCCGTGAGCATCATCGTCGGCGCGAATGAGAGTATCGGCAGCATCGCCCAAGCGGGCTGGCCGATTATTATTGCGGCAACCTCAATCTCTGACGGAGAATCAAGGGCGCTGCCGGCAAATCTCAATGTGATCGTGACCGACGACAAGGATCAACGTGTAACGGTTGCCTTTGACCCGGTGCCCGCAGGAAGTGATGAGGCGCAATTATTTTGGATCGCTGCCACACAAACGTTGAGCCCGGGACGTTATCACGTGAGCGTTGAACCGTCCGCAGGATTTGCCATTGAATCGGGTTATCTGACGATCGTGGAAGCAAATTCAGAGCACGATAAATTGTTAAGGCTCCTCAAGATCGAACAGTTATTGCTTTTCAAGAAAGATGATGAGGCGCTCGCGGAATGTGACCGCCAGATTGCAGCAGATCCTGAAAATTCCAATGTCTGGATCGCTAAAGGCGATATCCTGATGATGAGAGATTTGCCGGATGAAGCAGCAGACGCCTATGAGAAAGCATTGGCATTGGAAATGGCGAACGACAGTGAACCGCTCTTTATTCAGAGACGACACAAGGACGCCTTCTTCCGCTCGCTCGAAAAACGCGGCGTACTAAAAAGCACAACAGATTCACAACCGTAAATTTTCTCTAACAACAAAGGGGGATGGAATGAAAAGTGTCATATTTACAGCCGTTGTGTCCTTGGGGGTTTTGTTCTCAGCCGGGGCGGATGCGGCCGCGATCAAGGACGGCCAGTGGTCGATGACGACCAATATCCGCGTGGAAGGTATGGATGACCAGATGGCTGAGGCCCAAAAAGAGATGGAGAATATGTCTGAGGAAGACCGGGCTATGATGGAAAATATGATGGGCGGCATGGGTATGAAGATGGGCGGGCCCGGCGGCATGGGCATGTCTGTGACGAGCAAGCAATGCATCACCAATGATAACCCGGTTCCGAAAAGCGCGGAGGACGAGGACTGCGAAGATACCCATAGCTTCAGGGGCAACACGCTGCATTTTGAGAGCGTGTGCAAGGACAGCCGGTCCACCGGAACGATCACTTACAGGAACACTTCCATGAACGGTACGATCGAGACCGTGAAGATCGTGCAGGGCAAGGAAGAAAAGGCCACGATCGACATCAGCGGCAAATATGTGGGACCATGCGGCCAGGAGCTTTCGGAAAGTGCCTCGCAAAAAGTCCGCTCCGCCGCTAAGAAAAGGGTCTTGACCGATGATGATTCCGGCGAAGATTCTGTTGAGGATCCAGAGGATGAACCGGCGCCCGAGAACACCGGCAAGGCCAAGAAGATCTTCGGCGGCCTCAAGGCCTTGATGGGGCAGTAAAACCAATATACTCTTTGGGAGTGTTGCAGGTCTCGGGTGGATGATGAATAAGAGATCACATAATACTGCGGCTGGTCGGCGCTTGGTAAAGTGTTATCCTCTCGTGATCTGCCTGATCGTTAGTTGTGTTGCGGTTTTAACCCAGGTTCGGCAGGGTGTTGCCTCTGCGGTCATCAAAAAGGGAAACGTGGTTAAGATCACTGGCGCCAAAGGTCAATGGCGGTTGACCGTCAACGGTCAGGTTTTTCATATCAAGGGCGTTGGGGTCGGCCGTGCTGTTGGACGTGACGGTGTGGATTATTTAAGAATGGCCAAAGACCTCGGAGCCAACACCGTGCGCACCTGGGGGGTCAATCAGGGCGACAGGCATTATTTGGACACGGCGCAGAAATACGGGCTTAAGGTTGATGCCGGCATCTGGCTTGATCCTGTCCGTGAGAATTCAAAACATAGTTATCTCGATCTCCGTTACCTTGATAAACAGCGCGAAGAGATTTTAGGATACATCCGCGCTTATAAAGACCATCCCGCGGTCCTTTTCTGGAACATCGGCAATGAAACGTTCTTTTTTACCCAAAACGAAAAAGAACGTGAAGCGTTCGGCCGGTTCTTGGAATCCGTCATTCAGGACGTTCACAGGATCGATCCGAACCATCCGGTCATCTACACCAGTT
>CAZLRE010000098.1:2421-6826 GCA_964561885.1 uncultured Planctomycetales bacterium
TCAGCTGCCAACGACGTGATGTATCTGAAGAAATATGTGCCCAGTGTCGATATTGTGGGTATCAACATCTACGGCGGGATCGATCAGGTGCATCAGGACCTGATCGTTGCGTTCGAGATACCCTATCTCGTCACGGAATTCGGTTCCCTCGGGGAATGGGACCGCGCCAAGGATGGCAACGGCGTCAGCCTCGAACTGGATGACGATTCCAAAATGAGTTATTACAAACAACTCGCTCACAAGATCCGGGATTATTACGGGTATTGCCTCGGAGGATTTGTCTTCAATTTGGGAGACACGTCGCAGGTTTCTTTGACCTGGTGGAACATCAATCAGGGCGGGCTCAAAAAATATCCTTACCTTGCTATGGAAGATTTCTACAAAGACCGGGCATTCAGTCAGGCGCCGTTTGTCGTTAAGAACATGAGCTTGAGCCGCAACATCGTGAAACCATCGCAAGTGATCGATGTCACGGTTGAGCTGAAGAATGTGCTGGATCCCGGCCGGGCCGTTGAGTATTCCTATTTTGGGTCGACATCATCCGAAGAGATCCTGATCGAATATCCGAACGAGCCTGTTCCTTTGGAAGTCCAAGGCGCCGGGGCAGCGGTTAAAGTCAAAGCTCCGGCTCAGCCCGGAACGTATCGGATCTATGCCGTTGCTTCCAGCGATGACTATGCCAGCACGTTTAACAGATCGATCAAAGTGGCAGAGTAAATCGGATCAAAGCCCAAAGACATAAGGCTGGATGAGGAAAAGTCATGGGAGCGGAAATGATCGCGGGAAAATGCAGGCTAGAGTGGCTGCGATGTCCAGCTGCGCATGGCGAACCGCGACACTCTCCGGGGGTGTTGTGGTCTCCCTGGACATCACTTATACAATTTAAAGGAATTGAGCTCCGGCGCAGGGCTCGGTCCTGTTTTGGGGACACTTCTGCCGCAACTTGCGGCGGGAAAAGCGGTAATTTAGAAACGACCTAAAGGTTTTTCATTTTGTGAATAATTAATTGAGTACTTGGATAGGGTTATGTGGAATAAAGAATATCTTGATCAAATAATAAATCGAACAAATAAGCGAATAAATTCGCTCAATCAAAAACTGCTGACCGTTAAACCTGGTGAGCAGATGCCCGTTGAAGAACAGGTTACAATTGGTAGTGGTCGGCAAATGGAAGTGGCGGTGCTCTTTCTTGACATTTGTGGATATAGTTCATGGTTTAATGATTCTTATGAGGCTCAGAAGTTTGTTCTTGCGATTATGAATATCTTTATGGCTGAGATGATGAACATCGTTAGGGATCGTAAGGGGGAGTTTGAGAAGAATACTGGGGATGGGTTAATGGCTTATTTTGGATGCGAAACTAATAATCCGTCTGAATGCGTTAAATCAGCTATTGAAGCAGGGTTAACAATGCACTATTTCAATGATCATTTGTTGACTCCTTATATTTTACGTCAAGGATTCAGTGAAGGAGTTAGTTTCAGGGTAGGAATAGATTACGGGAAGGTTACAATAGGGCGGGTTGGGATTCCAGGTGGGATGAATTCTTTTGTAGCAATTGGAACGACAGCCAATTTAGCGTGTAAATTGTTAAATGTTGCTGAACGAGGGGAAATTATTATTGGGCAACATGTAAAAGATAATTTACCAACTTCGTGGCATCAGTACTGTCAATTTCTTCCTAAATCAACTGGCTTTAGTTATGTTGTAAATAATGCCCCTTATTTTGCTTATAAATATACTGGGCGATGGAAGCATCCACAAATTTCAATGTAGGAGGATTTAATGGATTCTCAGCAAAATACACGCAATGGAGAAACAAACTTACCGAAAGATATGAATAAGGATTCAGAGAAATTATCGCCGTTAAATATAAATAAACCTGCTGAAGACAAAAACGGCATTCAGTCTAGTGACCAGAAAACAAAGATAGGGATTTTAAAAGAGATTTGTCCCCCAATTCGAGACTATATAAGCGGGTATATTGGGCTCGCTGATGCGAAAGCTGGAGTTTTGATTGGGATATTATCAGCTTTACTATCATTTGAGATTTCAAAACATGCAGAAGCTTTTCGTGTTCCACTAAATCAATGGAATAATGTTGAGTATCTTTTCTTGATATGTGTGATGTTTCTTTCTGCGGCTGTTGTATGTTCTTTATTGGTAGTGTGGCCAAGGACACTGGCAAGCAATAAGAGGGGATTGGTATCCTGGGTAAATATTGCAGGGTATAACAAAGTTGATGATTATTTAAAGGATTTGTTATCGGCCAGCGAAGATCAGATTGTATCTCAGATTTGCGAACTTAATTATTATTTGTCAATAATCTGCAAACGAAAATATTTTTGGTTGTCATGGGCTTTTAAGGTTGGAGGAATAGGAGTTATTTTGTTGCTTGTTGGATTATTGCTATAAATTTGGCAGTGTTTTACTTGTTTTCACCAAAACAAATAAAGAATACTTCATTTATTTTCAAAGGGTTACATCATTTTTATTTGCATGTTATTTCCGGGGACACACGACGTAACCTGAATTTTATTTGTTGTTCGACCACATCCACCATCCAGGAGGGCTCATGAGGGTTATCTTAACTGTTGTTGTGTGCGTTCTGTTGGGCTCATCCACAGCGTTTGCCCGAGGGAGCGGTTTGGACAGCGCGCCGATCGGTTCCGTCCAAACCATCACAAGCGAAGAGATCCAAAATACTTCCGCCCGCAGTCTCAGCGATATCATCAACACCGTCCCCACGCCAGCCGACAGCAATCTCCAACGTGAAGATTTCTCCCAGGCCCAGGTCAATCTGCGCGGTTTGGGCAGCAATAACACCTTAGTGCTCGTCAACGGCCGCAGGCTCACGGCCAAACAGGAAAAGGAACTTGGTGGTTTTCTCTCGCCGGATATCAACGCGATCCCCCAGCAGATGATCGACCGCATCGAGGTGCTCAAGGACGGCGCATCGAGCGTGTACGGCAGTGATGCGATCGCGGGCGTGGTCAACATCATCACCAAAACTCCGCTTAAGCCCGAAGACATATCTGCCTTTGCGCCGTTGTCTTCCAGGGAATCCCAATGGGCGTCGGATGGTGTGACCGTCGGACGCATCGGCATTGCCCAAGAAGGAAGCCAGTTCAATTACGGGCTTTCCACCTATACGAACAGCAAATGGGACTGGCAGGTGGGCGGCGGGCTGGCGCAGTCTTACGGCCTGCAGGGGCCGGTGGTCGCGCTCGGCAAAACGCCGCAAGGCCCGGGGCTTTCAGTTTACAACGATTACGGCGCGCGTGTGGGCGATGTCACTCAACTTAAGATCAATTACGCCCCCGGCATTACCGCGCGTTATTTGATCCAGGCCGAGTATAAGGGATTGGACATTCCCTATTATCAGGGCGACCTTGTCTTTAAAGGCAATGAATTTCAACCTTACAGTGTTTCCATTCTGCCGCGCGGGCGCAGTATGGGCGATCTGTATCAGACCGGGGATGTGTTCAATTACAATCTCAATAATTTCAAGAATTATGATGATTACATGGGATCGCTCGATGGCGGATGCGTGCCGCCTCATACGAGCGAATTGGTTTTTCCCCGCACGGTGCAAAAGAAAAGGGAGAAGGAGCCCGAGGTAGCACCCGTTCCCGATGACCCGCTGTATAAAAAGGCCAAGGCCAAGAAGAAGGGCATGCTGTCAGGACTGGTGGGCGGGGTTGTGAGCGTCGGCGCCGGTGTGGTGGGCCAAGGCCAGCTTTCAACCGTTGATAAAGAAGGCCCGGAAATTTACGATCAGTACAGTCTGCCTCAGATCGGTTTTCTGCCTAAGACCGATGAGAAGTCGGCCTGGAACATGGTGGATAGTGATTCGAAGAACGTGACGGTCGCGGTCATTGATTCCGGTCTTGACCTGGCGCATCCCGACGGGCCGCAATACATCTGGACGAATGACAAAGAAGTGCCGGACAACGGCAAGGACGATGACAACAACGGTTATGTCGATGATGTTCAGGGGTGGAATTTTATCGATGAGAATAACGATCTCAAAGATCTGCGCGGGCACGGCACGGTCGTTGCCGGCATCATCGCGGCGAAAACGAATAACGGCATGGGCATCGCCGGCATTAATCCGGGCGCGGTCATCATGCCGCTGAAGGTGGCCGATAAGAACGGCAACACGAATAGTTTAAATATTTTTAGGGCGATCAAATACGCGGTGCGTCACGGCGCCAAAGTCATCAATGTGAGTTTGGGCGCCAATGGCGTATCCGAACTGGAACGCCTCGCGATCAATTTCGCGCGGGCGAGCGGTGTTCTGGTGGTTGTCGCTTCCGGCAACAGCGGGGCAGACTTAAGCGCTTACGGCCCGAGTTCAACGCCAAGCGCGCTTGCTGTCGGCGCCATGAATTTCGACGGCACG
>CAZLRE010000099.1:0-6808 GCA_964561885.1 uncultured Planctomycetales bacterium
GTCTCATTGTAGAGCGTGTTGGCGTGGCATGTTGACCCGTGCTCATGAAAGCTCTGTCCGTGGTCTCCGGTCACGACGATCAGGCTTTGTTCATATAGTCCGTTATCTTTGAGATATTGTATCATCCTGCCGATCTGATAGTCGGTATAGCGCAATGCATTGAAATATCGGTTGCGCATATTGGGCAGCTGTTGGAGGGGATAAAACCATCTTTGGGGCTCTCCGTGCGGGAATGGTGCCTGAAAGGTGTCGGGCCAAGTATAAGGAAAATGAGACCTTTGAAAATTGATCCCGACAAAGAATTTTGAAGTTGTAGCCTGAGACATCCAAGTGATGGCTTTTTCGGCAACCAGCGAATCGTCCAATTTCCCCGTCATCCGGAACAATTTAACGAAGTATGTAAAGATCTGGTCTTCCTTGGAGACATAGTGCTGGGCCTGAAGGGCTAAGTCTGCGCTGTAAAAAAGATCCAGCGATTTTCTATTGAATGAATTGATCATACCGCACCATTTTTCGTTTTGGGCGGAGAAGATAGCCGTTCGATATCCGATCTTCTTTAGAATGTCATAAATAGCGACCCTGGGATAGGGGGCCCGGCTGGGGTAGTAGTAGTTATATTCAGAGCGTAGCGGGTATTGCGCGGTGAAGATCGACGGCCAGGCGTAATGGGTGACATTGCTGGGCGAGTAGGCCTTAAAGGAAAGAGCCTGTGTTTTTAATTCGTAAAGGTTAGGCATGATCCTGTTGTCATCCAGCACATCGCTGCGCAGAGACTCAACGACAATGACAAGGACCGGACGGTCAGGATGTGATTTGCCGGCTTTATTAAGGTATTCTTCCCAGGGC
Source organism: uncultured Planctomycetales bacterium (assembly GCA_964561885.1). GTDB lineage: Bacteria > Omnitrophota > Gorgyraeia > Zapsychrales > Fredricksoniimonadaceae > JAGNTT01. Next base: position 847 of record CAZLRE010000099.1, read on the forward strand.
TCCTGTTGATCTGATCGGATGCTGAGTTCCTTCATCCCGGGCTGGAGAATAACGGAAGAAATTTTACCGGGCCGTTCGAACATCAGTGACAATTGGGGCGAGATGAAAGACCTGAGCGCGGTTTTGATGCGGCCGGGCAGGCTTTCGAAGCGCAAGAACATAAGAACTGAACTCAGAACGATGACCGTGATAACGATCCGTAAAATGTTTCTTGCTGTCAGGCTGTCTTCAAGATATCCGGCTTTAGTTTTATGGAAAGTCCCGTAAAGCAGAAACGGGCTTAGGAGTAAAAGTAAAAGTGCAATGATATACCAAAACGAGATCTGCGCCATATGCCATAAAATATGTTCAAAGTTGTAAAAAGCGAACCGCAAACCCTCCAGACCGATAAATTCGCCGATGATCAGATAAGTGCCCCAATTGATCAGGTAAATGATCCCCGCCAGAAAAGAGATCGCCAGGGCCAGACGTTTGGATATAACGCGGTGTATCACCATCAATGAACAGATCAGCGGAAAGCTGAACAATGCATCCAGTCCGAACAGCAGGATCTTTTCTTGGAAGGAGTAAATGATAAGAATGGCCATGTTCCTCGGCGCGTTCAATGCGAATATGGCGTCGGTCACAACGACCAGGACGGTCCATGCCAGCGCTGAGCTCAAAAGGGCGGTTAGGTTTAATGGAGTTTTATTGGACATGATGAGCATTATTGTTTTTTCTTGAGCACCGTTATCCCGAATGGCTGTGTTCCAAAGTCTTTGCCGATCGTCCAGACCCTATGATAATTATTTTCGACCCAATCGCAAAGGAGTGTTCCATAATTACGGCAGGGAATTGGATTCCCGTATCCGAACATGTCCCTGTTAACGTAAATGAAGTAATCAGGGGGGTCCCGGCGGATGGATGCCAGCATGGATTCTTCGCCGTAGGTCATCATTTCAATGACCATATAGGTCGGATGTGTTCCTGTGATCAGGTGTCCGGTCAAGAAATTGAGCATGATCCCTTCAGGAAACGTAACGAACGTTTCTTTTTCTTTTATATTTTCTTTTGTCCATCGCAAAAACGCCTCGACTTCAGTCCCTGTGGAGGAAAAAGTGGGTTGACGGAACGCCAGGATCTGGTTGGGGCCATGGCTGAGTTTAGTCTGTTTGAGTGAAACCCATCCGGCCGACTGAAGAAGCACAGTAAAACATACGATCAACAGAAGAGTGATAACAAATGCACGCACCGCCCAGCCTAATTGATATTTGCGATCAAAATATTTGGGCAAAGCATCAACCAGTAACGCGGTGCTTAACAAAGCGCCCGGCATGGCATAAATCAGAGAGTAGTAATTCAATTGTACGCGCAGATGGACTTTAACCAGCATGAAAAATGCCCAGCCTGCGAAAACGATCGCGATAAGGGAATTCTTCCAATCGGTTTCATTTCCGCGCATGACAATATCCCTTGAATGAAAAGCCGCAAGCGCGATGATCAATAACGCTTCGCCGCGGAAGATGTCATAAACATAAATGGTCCCCAGGGTGTGGACGAGATAACATTGAAATGCAATAAATCCGGAGAGAAGGACGATCGACCAAAGCATCTTGCGAGGGGTGCGTCTTAATTGCATGGCCAAGCAGAACGCATGAAACGATACGAATGTTCCCAGATAAAAGAGGATGACAATGCCGAGGAAATTCAAGTTGTAAGCAAAGCTGGTATAGCCGGCTTGTAATTTATAAAAATAGATCTGCGTGATCTCTTTCCAGTGAGGGTTAAACCCTGTTATGAAATGTATTGTTTCCTGCCATGAGAAATATTTTAGAAAGTATAAGAAAAACGGCGTGACCGCAAGTAAGAGTCCGAGAAGGGGGAATCCGATGACCGAGACAGGCAGATTTTGACCTTCCTTTCCGGTTCTTATGCAATGAAATGTCAACCCGCCGAGAACAGGAACAAGAAAGGTTAGGAATATTTCCAGCCTGCTTAAAAGCGCCAAACCCAAAAGTGCGCCTATGGCGGCTGTCTTTCCCAAAGATGGCTTAAAGAAATGGTCCCGCAGCAAATTAAGCGAACAGAGCCCGAAAAACAGGGCGTAGAAATAACTGTGGGAATACGGGGTTATATAAAACATATTATGCGCTTCCCGGAATTGATTAAATACGAACAGGCATAGAAATACGACGGCTGTTAACAGGGCTGTGGCCCGGTTAAATGTTAAATAGAAGAAGCGGTAGATCAGGCCGGTCATAAGAGACGTGACTAAAAGATTATTGAGGCACAATGTTTGCAGGGATGGCCCGAAGATCTTAAAGAGCAGCGCGTTCCAATAAGGGGGAAAGGCTCCGTAGAGGAATGAAAGGTCTTTATAAAGGACTTCGCCGTTGATGATCCGCCAGGGAACATACGCTTCCCGGCCGAAGTCCCAGATAGGGTCTACCCATCGTTGCCAGGAGACTGCCAGGAAAAGCGCGCTGATCATTGCGAGCAGGAAGGCGTCAAACCAAAGGGGAAGTTTGAAGGAGAGGTTTCGGGGCATCGGTCCTTAGCGGTTTAATTTCCGAAATACCGTTATTCTGAATTCCTGTGCGGCGTAATTGTTGACGGATTGCCAAACGGGAGTGTATTCATTCGACAGCCATTGCGTGATCTTTGTTCCGTAATTATAACCCACGGCGATCTTACCATAAAACCTGAGGTCCCGATCGGCAAAGACGAAATAGTCCGGAGGATCTTCGCTCAAGGTCCGCAACATATCGTCCTCGGTGTAAGTCATCATCTCGATAGGCATAAATGTCGTATGAGGGCCTGTGATCTTGTTGCGGGTCAGAAAATTGAGCATGATCCCCTCGGGGAAGGCCACATAAGTTTCGGAGGGTTTAATGTTTTTCTCGGCCCATGCCAAAAACTGCTGCACATCGGGCCCTGAGCTGTAAGTGTAAGCTTTATCATAAGCCCACAATTTATTTGCGCCATACCCGATGGGAACTTGTCTGAGGCCGGTCCATTTGATGGACAGGCCAAAGGCGAGCGCGCAAATGATCATCAAGAACGCGCAGATTAATGTTCTGACCACCCAGCCCGATCGATATTGGGTCTCAAATATTTTGGGTAACACATGCACCAAAAAGGCGACCGTTGCCATGACCCCGGGGAGGCAATGGAAACGGCCGTAGAAGTAATTGACCGGGAACAGGGGGACTTTATAGAGCATGAGCAATGCCCAAGCGCTTAACACTACGACAACAAGGGCATCGGCCCTGACTTTCCGGTCGGAAGATGATAGAAATATTTTCAAATAAAATATCCCGAGCAAAATAATAAAGAGCATTTGCCCACGGAAGACTTTGGTAACATGGTATGTTCCCATAACGTGTACGCTATAGGCAAAGATCCCAACTGCGCCTGCGATCAAAAAGCACGATAATAATCGTCTGCCAGGAATTATTCTTAGAGTTAACCCTTTGCAGAACATATGCAGCCCCAAAAAGAGCGCGATGTACCACAACACAGTGATCACCATGAACTTTAAGTTGGTCGGCCAGCCGGTCCATCCTGCGGTGAATCTATAGAATTCGAGACCTGAGATTTCTTTCCAGCTGGAGTTGTAGCCGATTAAGTGAACAAGGGCCTCCGGTAAAGAAAAGTGCTGCGAGAAATAGATAAGGAAGGCGACGAGCGGCAAGTAAAACCCTGAGATCAAAGCCACGCCGGATCGAAGCAGATCGTTGACGTCTGTTTTGTTCTTCTGCACAAATATGGTCAGACCGATCAGAACGGGAACACAGAATGTCAGAAATATCTCTAATCGGCTCAGGAGCATTAAGCCGAGAACGGATCCCAAATAAAAAAGTTTCAGAGCTCGGGGACCAAGAGTGTAGCTGTGAACGATATATAGAGAGCAAAAACCGAGAAACAGTGAATATGGGTAGCTGTGGGAATAAGGCGTGATGTAGTAGATGTTCTGTGCCAGGTGCTGATTAAAGGCAAAGTAAATGAGAAAGACCAGGGCGCCCATCAACGCGGTCAGGCGGTCAAACAGTTTATAAAAAAGTTTGTAGATCAGGACCGTCAGGACGGACACAAGAAAAATATTGAAAAGGGCTAAAGTGAGGATGGAAGGGCCGAAGATCTTAAAGAGAAGCGCGTTCCAGTAAGGAGGGAAGGCGCCGTAAAGAAAAGCCAGGTCTTTGTAGAGCACCTCTCCGCTGATGATCCGCCACGGGACATAAACTTCCCTACCGTAATCAATAACGGGGTCCGCCCATTTTTGCCAGGAATGCTTCAGGTAGAAAACGCTGACGGCGGTCAGCAGGAAGGCATCAACCCATAAAGGGATCCGTCTTGGTCTGTTTTGAAGCATATTCTAGTTCTTGAACCTTTTGAGGACTCTGATCCCGAACCCGGGATATCCGAACTCAATGCCGGTTTGCCATACGGGAATATAATGCGCGTTGACCCAATCCATAATAGACGCACCATAATTTTGTCCCAATTTGATATTACCGTAGACGCTCATATTATGGTTAACATATAGAAAATAATCCGGCGGATCTGAGACCAACGAGTTGAGCATGGAATCTTCGCCATAGGCCTTCATTTCTGCCAGCATGAATGTGACATGGCGGCCGCTGATGCGATGTCCGCTCAAGAAATTCAGCATAACCCCTTGAGGGAAAGTGACGAATGTTTCCTCCGGCCGCATGTGTTCTTGCGCCCAGGCAAGGAACCCTTGGACATCGGAACCGATGTTAAACCGGCTCGGACTGTTGATCGTCCACGTCCGGTTATTTCCCTGGCTGACCGGGTATAATTTGCGTTTTAAGAAATTCAGCGTTTGCAATTGATTGACAGTGCAGACAAAAAGCAGGATCGAAGCCAGGATGATCTTGGCAAACCGGACCATTTGGTCGTTCTTCTCGAAGTGTTTCGGAACGATGGACAGCGCAAAGAACGTGCTCGCCAGCACTCCGGGCAGGGCATAAAAGTAACCATAGCTCATGGGTGCTGAGCGCATGGGAATTTTGAGCAGCATCAGCAATGCCCAGGAACACAGGATCAAGATCACAAATGCGTCAGACCAAGGTTTGTCTGTTTGAGGTGTGCTGCGGATCTTATGGACGCAATAAACCGCCAGGGATACGAGCAGCAGCATCTGTCCCACAAAAATGTCCAATAGATATTCAAGTCCGAATATCGGGACCGTATAACACATGGCAACGGTCAACAGCAGGACAAAAAGACCAGTAAAGCCCGGAGTTGCTTTCAGAGGGGTTGACACAAAAGCCCAAGAGGTCAACTTTAGGCCGAGGAATATCGCCATATACAAACACAACGACACGATGATCGACCGCAGATTGTTCAGCCAGATGTTGTATCCGGCCAAATTCTTGTAGACCTGGAGCTGGCCGATCTCGATCCATTTGGGCTGGTATCCGATGATCGATGGGACAGCCTCGGAAAACGGAACATGCAGCACAAAGTAGCACAAACACAGAACGAACGGTATGGCGGCTCCCAACAGAAGCGCGTTAAAGCTTGTCCAGCGCTCGACGGATTTTGCAACATGTTTTGAGAGGAACACCCATAACACGATGATTACCGGCAGGAGAAATGCGATGAATATCTCGAGCCGGGACAGGAGCATGAGACCCAAACAGATGCCTAATCCCAGCAAGTGGCCAGGCTTTAAGGTATGAACGAAGTTATAAATGAAGTTCAGTGAACACAGACCGAAGAACAGGGCGAACAGGCAGCTGTGGGAATACGGTGATATGTAATATGAATTATGAGAATTATAAAGGCTGAAAGCGAACAGACATAAAAAGACGACGGCTGATATAAAAGCCGTGAAACGGTCGGCAATCTTATAGAAGAGCCTGTAGATCAGGCCGGTGGATATTAACGAGATAATGATATTCGAGATCGCGATAGTTAAGAGGGAAGGGCCGAAAATTTTAAATACGGCCGCATT
>CAZLRE010000100.1:0-2984 GCA_964561885.1 uncultured Planctomycetales bacterium
CCGGCGATCTGGGACGATTTGATTCGCAAGGGTATTTATATATCGTCGGGCGTAAAAAGGAAATGATCAAGGTCGCAGGACAGATCGTCTACGCGCCGGAGGTCGAGGCCGTGTTTTACAAGAACGCGGAAGTTGTCGAAGCGGCCGTCATCGGAGTACCCGACGCGCTGCGCGGCGAGACCGTGAAGGCTTTTGTTGTTTTAAAACCGGAGTCCAAACTGACGTCTGAAGAGTTGCGGTATTTTGCTAAAGAACATCTGGCGAATTTCAAGGTCCCGCATGCCATTGAGATCCGCCAGGAACTGCCCAAGAACCGCACGGGCAAAGTCGATAAAGAGATCCTTAAACAAACAGTTGTGGCTGCTTAACGAAAGGTCATCTATGAGCGCTCAAACAGAATTGATGCAACGTGACATTCACATGACAGGTAAAGACCTTATGGGTATGGTCCAGCTGCGCCCGCAGGACGTCGGTAAATACGCGATCGTCCCGGGCCCGAAGGAACGTCTGGACGGTCTTATGAAAAAGATCGAGAATCCGATCAAAAATTTCTCGTTCATGGAATACACGATGTACACCGGAACATATGCCGGGGTCAAGGTCACGGGCATAAACGGCGGACGTTTCGCAGCCGACACTTCGATCACGACGGAGATTTTATGCAACGCGGAAGTTAAATGTCTTATCCGCATCGGCAGTTGCGGGGCGTTAACAGGGGACATCAAGATCGGTGATCTTATTGTCGCAACCGGCTGTGTCCGCGGCGATGGTGTGACGCCTTATTATGTGGATTCCAATTTCGAAACAAAACCCGATGCCGCTTTGACGCAGACGGTCAGCAAGATCGCCCAAAGCGTTGTCGCACCCATGGGTTTTAAGGTCCATGAAGGCAAGGTTTGGACGACTGATGCGATCCTGCGCGAGACTAAAGAACATGTGAACAAGGCCGTCAACCAGGGAGCGATCGGGGTGGACATGGTGTCATCCGCATTCTTGACCATCGCTCAGCTGTACAAGATTCCTGCTGTGTCCGTGTTAGCTGTCAGCGACAATATTATGACCGGCGAGATGGGTTTCATGAACCCGGATTATTATATGTCCGAGGGTTCATTGATCACAATCGCATTGGAGCTTATTAAAAAACTTGAGTCACAGAAAGGTTAGGCGAATATCACGGATATTGGACGGATGACACGGATTCGTGACATTCGTTCTGATTCGTGTCATTCGATATGGCTTATGGATGAGTCCCCATTATTCTGGCCGGCGTACATCAAAGACAATACGCTTTACGTTCTTGATGAGACGCTCATACCATCCAAGGTCAGATATATACCAGTTAAGAATGTCGCTCAGGCGGTCAAGGTCATCCGCACAATGAAAACGCGCGCCTTCGGCCAGTTTTTGGTTGTGCTCAATACGTTTTTGATCGAACTTGCGCGTGTTAAGGATCTTTCACCGGATAAGATCATCAGGCGAATGCAAGAGACAGCCAAGGCATTAAACGCAAGCCGTCCGACCTTTCCGTTTGCCGATGTGACCTCGATCGTCGTCGGGTGGACGCATAAGGCCGTTAACGATAAAGCCCCGGTAATTCCGTATCTTGAACAACACATTATGGGGTTCCTCAACGGGATCAGGTTTCGTCGTCTTGAGCGTGTTGCAAGGATAGCAGCGCTCATTCAAAACGGCGACAGCGTGCTGACCCATTGCAATGTCAGCGGAGAGCTTGCGATGGCCGCGGCCATCTGCCGCAAAGAGAACAAGAGAGTTAAATTTTATGCAACCGAAACCCGTCCGTATTTTCAGGGAGCCAAATTAACGGCCTGGGAATTAAATGCGGTCGGCGCTTTGGTGACATTGGTCGCTGATAATGCTGTGGGATCGCTTATGGCGGAACGTCTGGTCAACCGTGTCATCATCGGTTCAGACCGTTCATGCGCCAACGGGGATGTGGCCAACAAGATCGGCAGTTATCAGATCGCGGTACTTGCCAAAGAATTCGGCGTGCCTTTGTGCGTGCTGACCCAGCCGTCGAACACGATCAAAAAAGGATCGGATATTCCCATCGAGCTGCGTGATCCGCAGGAGTTGCTTACTTATCAAGGGAAGAAAATTTACACCGGCAAGGTCAACGGGTTCTATCCCGGTTTTGATGTTGTTCCTCATGATCTTATAACCGATACTATCCCGATCCAGGCCGGCGCCAGATAACAGGAGTTTGTCGTTGAAAACCAAGAGCCCCATTAAGAAAAGATCTGTAGTTTTAGTTCATGGCGTGTTCGATGAAGCCGTCCTTAAAACGTTCAAGAAGGGCGAGCAGTACTTTGTGCTGGAAGGCCGGCCGGACCTTGCGGCCTCAAAAACCACGCTCAAAGTTTTATCCAATAAAAAGATCGTTCCGACGATCATTGCGGATAACATGGCCGGATTTCTGTTCTATAGCGGATTGGTCAAGGAGATCAGGCTTTCGTATCAATATCATGATTCATCAGGCGCGTTATGCGACATCGGTGCTGTGATCTTAGGTGTTCTTGGAAAAACGCACGGAGTTCCGGTCAAGATATTCCCCGGTAAATTAAGAAAGCATTTTCTTGCTCCGCATGAGGATTTGCTCAATTTTAACGGCAAGGCGGTGGCGCCTGCCGGAACGCGTGTCTACGGACCGTTGGTGGAGTGGTTATCCAATGAGTATATTACCCAGCGCAATTAAATTGGACAGGGCGAAGATCAAGCAGCTCAAAGAAGAGATCATCGCAACCGGACGCCTGTTGTGGGAGAAGGACCTGGCCAGCGCGCTCAACGGGAACATCAGCGCCCGCGTGCAGGATGATGTTATTCTTTTGACCGCGCATGCCACCTGCCTGGGCATGCTTAAGGAATCCGACCTTGTGCTGATGCGTTTGAGCGGGGAAGTGTTGGACGGCGGAAAGGTCTCAACTGAGAAATTGATGCACACAGAAATTTATAAGAACTTTCCGGAA
>CAZLRE010000100.1:2994-6799 GCA_964561885.1 uncultured Planctomycetales bacterium
TCAAAGCAGTTGTTCATACACACACGCCGTATATCAACGGATATTTTCTTAACCGCGGAGAATTTCAGCCTTCGACCTTTGAAGCGAAATTCACGCTCGGCGTTGTCAAAGGCATTCCGCAATCCACACCGTCTGTGACGGACGCGGCACCTTTGGTTGAAGCATTGCGTTCCAACAGTATCGTTGTTTTGCGTAATCACGGTGTCGTGGCCATGGGGCCGGCGCTGTTTGATTGTTTTTTATTTATTCAGACTTTGGAAGAGCAGGTGAAGATCGACGCGATCTCGCGATTATACGCGGGGTCACCAGTCACCAGTCACCAGTCCCCAGTTCCTGGGACACCGGGACACAGGGACGCTGGGGCGCCCTCGCGGAAGTATAAGCTTTTTGCTCAGGACCAGATCGATGAGATCGTCCGTCTTGTGAATTCTGACGTTCAGTTAAAAGAGCTGGGTGCAAAAACGCAGATGAACATGGATCTGGCAGTACAGCTCAATGAGACCGGGGATGTGTACAGTTTTAAATTCCAGAACGGTCAGATCGTTGGTGTCGGTAAAGATGCCAACGCGGAGTTTTTGATCTCAGCGCCGGAAAAAGTCTGGCGGGCTGTCTTTAACCGCGAGATCGACCCGTTCGTTGCAACGACCCAGAAGAAGATGAATCTCAGAGGTGATTTTGCCCGTATTTCTAAATGGTATGCACCTTGCAGCAGGATATTTCAATTATGGGCCGAAGTGCCTGTGGAATGAAACGCAGGGGCGGGTTTCCCTGGCCCGTCAAACAGACGGTCCAGGACGGGTAAACCCGCCCGTACAGTATTATTTTTATGAACACAACCATCCAGAATTTTGATTTGTTGGTTAACGGGAAAAATGTTCCGGCCCAAGATGGAAAATATTTCGATGCCGTCAATCCTTCGAATGGCGAGGTCATTGCCCGCATTGCCGATGCTTCAATTCAGGACGTTCATCGCGCTGTCCTGTCAGCCAGGCAAGATTTTGACAAAAACTGGAATGCCGGAGAGATTTCTGTCCAAAAGCGGGCGGGTGAACTTAAAGCTGTTGCGCAACTGATCCGTGATCATGCCAAGGAATTGGCGGATCTTGAATCGCTTGATTGCGGCAAGACGATCAAGCAAACCACGTTCATTGATGTTCCAACGGCTGCGGACACATTTGAATATTTCAGTAATGCCGCTGATCTTTTAAAGAATGAAATGGTCCATGTGGCCTCTCCATCACTATGCATGCTGCAGCGGGAACCTGCGGGTGTTGTGGCGGCGATCATTCCGTGGAATTATCCGCTCATTATGGCTGCGTGGAAGATCGCGCCGGCTCTTTTGTGCGGTAACAGCGTGATTCTCAAGCCGTCACCGCTGGCAAGTCTTTCGATCATGCGTCTTGCTCAATTGCTCGCGCGATCCGGATTGTTTACCGGATCGCTTAATGTGATTACCAGCAGCCGCGCTCAGGCCGGTGCAGAACTTGCCGGACATCCGGATGTCGATATGGTGAGTTTCTCCGGCGGGACATCGACCGGTCAAGAGGTCATGCGTGCGGCCTCGCAAACGACCAAGAAGCTTGTCCTTGAGCTCGGTGGAAAGTCGGCGAATATCGTGTTCGCGGATTGCGATCAGGATGCGGCCTTGGGCGGCGCGTTAAGCGCGATTTTTATGAACCAGGGGCAGATGTGCACGGCCGGTTCACGTTTATTGGTCGAAGAATCGATCTACGACAGCTTTGTGGACCGATTAGTCGAACGCGCCCAAACCTTAAAGATCGGTAATGCCATGGATTTTCAGACGGAGTTCGGACCGCTTATCAGCCGTCAGCACCGTGACCGTGCGCTGTCATTTGTTGAGCAGGGCAAAAGGGAAGGCGCAAAACTTCTATGCGGCGGGAAAATACCGGCTTTAACAGACCAAAACGATTCCCATGGTTTTTATATTGAACCAACAGTGTTCGGCGATGTGACCAATGAGATGTCGATCGCCCGCGAAGAAATCTTTGGGCCTGTTTTGTCCGTTATCCGTTTTAAAACTCAGGAGCAGGCGGTTGAGATCGCGAATGATTCGATCTATGGGTTAGCAGCGATGATCTGGACGAAGGACCATGATAAGGCCAACCGTGTGGCGCGCAAATTACGCTGCGGCACGGTGTGGGTCAACACGTATGGTGCGTTCGCCAATGAAACACCGTTCGGCGGTTATAAGCAAAGCGGCTTCGGCCGTGAATTGGGTAAAGATGGACTGCTTGAATTCACGCAGACCAAGCACGTGTGCATCGATCAGACCCCCGGCGGAAAACCGCTCGTTTCGGCGTGGTACTGACTGCGAGGCCCGCACAAGGTAGTTATTTTTATAGCGACAAAGACCGTTCAAAAGTTTAAAAAGATAAAGCGTCTATCGATCGGCCAATAATAAGGAGAGATTATGAAAGTCCTGTTTTTAACGCCACCCTTGAAAGCCTGGGATTCCCATGGAAATCATAAGGCTTGCAATCAAATGCATGCGCAATTGGCCGCGTATTTGCGAGAGAAGAATTTAGCCGATGTTAATGCCCTGGATTGCCGCGCCTTGGAAATGGATTGGGATGGGATGCTTAAATACGCTCAGAAATATCAGCCGGATATCGTTTTTGTCGGTGAGCTTCTGCACTCCACCTGCGGCGCCGCGGTCATCTGGTATTTCAATGAGGGCTTGCGCATCCTCAAACAGGCGATGCCGAAGATCAAGACCGTCGCCGGAGGATTATGGTATTCCGGTGATTACGACCGCCAGATGCGTTTGAACCCAACGATCGATTATATTATGATCGGGGAAGCGGAATTGACCATGGAAGACCTGATCAATAATCTTAAATCGGCACAGCCGAAGAATGAACGCGAGATCCCAGGCCTAGTTTCACGTGATCAAAAAGGCAATATTGTGGTCGGCCCTCACCGTGAACTGATCCCGGATCTCAACACGCTTCCCATGCCGGCGTACGATCTTTTTCCGATGGATAAATATGTCGGTCATACATACTGGAAGCCCTTCGCGGAATTGATGACGTCGCGCGGCTGTCCTGGTAAATGTCATTTCTGTTATGAATGGGCGCTTTATGATTCAAGGACAGCGACCAAAGATTTCACATCCTGGCGCGGTTTAAAGGGAAAGCGCATCGTTGATGAATTGGAGATCCTGGAAAAACAATACGGCATTACGACCGTGGTTTTTCAAGATGATGCGTTTAACACCGACACCCAGGCCATGATCGAGTTTTGCGAAGAAAAGCTCAAACGCGGCAACAAGATCAAATGGGTGTGTCTCGGGCGCGCGGATCAATGGATCAGTCAGCATGAGATCATCCCCCTGATGAGAAAAGCCGGTTTGTTCCTGGCGTTGACTGGCGTTGAGGTTGAAGATGATATGTCGCTTGCCAAGACCGGGAAAGGGGTGACCATCGACCAGATCAAAAAAACAGTTCAGTTGTTGCGCGCGAATAACATCGGCAGCGTCGGAACAGTGCTGATCGGATTGAAGGAAGACACGGAGGCCAAGATCAAGGAACGTCTGCGCGTGGCCGATGAGATCGACCCGGATATTTTTGCGCTCGATTATCTGACCCCGGTGCCCAACGCGCCGGACTGGCGTTACGGCATCAAACAGGGTTGGTTCGATCCTGATAAGATCGACTTAAAGACCTGGGATTTTCAGCATCCGGTCGTTCCGACGGATTTCTTGACCGTTGAAGAAGTCGGTCGTCTGGGCGCCTGGTGCATGCGCGAGTATTACTCCAAGCCCGAACGCATTCATCGCATTTTT
>CAZLRE010000101.1:0-6782 GCA_964561885.1 uncultured Planctomycetales bacterium
GAACTTTGCAATTGTCCCTGAACCGATTGCGCAAATCTATCCGCAGCTTCCTGCGGATTTGCAGTTCTCACTAAATTTGGCGAAGGAATCAAACCTGTTAAAACCGTATCTGTCTCCTCAACGACGACACCTGGATTAACAATACCCGCTAGCAATGCCCACAATTTATTAATGGCATTCAACTGACGAGTCAAATCCGCTCTAACTCTTGAACCTTCAGATTTTAATTGCCCATCAGCGCCGGGTGTGAACAGACTGCTATTGGTGTTTCTCTGCGTTTCAATCTGCTCAAGCACATCCCGGGTGCGCTGGTTAACAGATAACAAGTCCTCGACAGCACTTCTTTGGTTCTCTGTTGGGTTGCGTATCGCATTTTGAAAAGCATCATAAGATAAACCGCTTAATGCGGAAGGAATTACTCCCTCCTGATCCAATGATCGCAAGGCCTCTTCTCGATTCTCAACACTCAAAAGCTCTAATCCCCTTAATACATAATTCACATCAGCAGGCTGAATTTGGCCTTGAAGAACCGCAGTAACCCCTCTTTCCGTCAAATCAACTCTTTGAGATTGAGACCGCAATTCCGGGATAACAGACACTACACGACCAAATCGTTCATCAGCTGTCCAATCTCGTTGTTCATCAAAAGAAGAACTTGATCCGTACAGATCAGCACGAATGGCGGAATCTCTTACAAAAGTGGTCGTTATCTCCGCAGACGGTGTTGTTGAAAATTCCTTAAATGCCGCTTCAACAGCAGCCACTCTTGACGGCTCAACATTTGGTTGGGAAGTGACATTGTAAGTTACAATATCCTCGGGAGAACCCTTACCATCAATGTATTGTGATGTAACTGTTCGGGATATCGCGACCATCGGCACACCGCCGACTTCGATCCCGAAATCTGTTTTCGAATCGGATGAAGTTTCCCTGACAACAGCTCCAGGAAAAGCAGCCGCAACATTTTCCTGAAATGTAGCCAATTTCTGCTGATGCCTTTCCCTTTCAGCGGCAAAGGAGTCAACAGGGACCAGCTCTTCAACCGATTCACCGGTTTGCATCTTTCCAATGCGCAGAAGATGTTTTTGATATGCCGGATCTACCAGTATCCGCTCAAGGCTCATGCGAAAAAGACCGTAAAATTCATTTAAATTCAACTCCCCAGACTTTAAGAGTTGCGTCAAACCTTTTCGAATATTGGTCGATGAAATATCGGCCCCAGGACCTTCAACACCCCAAGTAAAAGAGATCCCTCCACTTTTTAAAATAGCTTCCCGAGTTCTGTCGGTATACTGAGGAACTTCTCGAGGAGTTATAACTACTCCGTAGTTGAATTTCTCTCTAAACTCTCTGGCTCTTTCTAGCCCATATTTGTCTTGGATGCGAACAACGACATCATCCAACATCAGGAAGACTTTAGCAAAAACATCTAGATCCGGGAATTCAGCACCAACCTTTAATGCATCTGAAACTTTAAGAGACCCATCAGCAATGCCCTGGATAAAACCTCTGTATTTCTCTGGAACAACGTCTATCCCATCTTCATTAACCAGCATTTGAATTAATCTTTGATAACCCGGCAACAAGGCATACGCCTCAAAATCACCAATGTTCTGTTCCGTGATCTTCTTAAAAGAAACCTGGCTTGTCTTTTTATCCCGGGCAAAAGATAAGAAATGGTCTTCACCGGCAAGATATTGAATGCCGTCCAGATCAAATATACCTCCGCTATCGACTTCATCAATAAGATATTGGTGTTGTCTTCCCTCTCCATTCGTGTCCTTAGTCGCAGGGGTATTCGCCAAAACGTCAATCAGCCCCCCAAAAACTTCCCGCGCAACATCACGGGTCAATCCTAATCGAGTCGCATATGTCCGCTCAAGATATGCTTTTCGATAATCTCGTGTCGTAGGATCAAAACCACCAAATTTCGCATCGGTAATAAGCATAGCGATAGTACCGGCAGTTAAAAAATGGGCAGTTGTCGCTGGGTCGGCAGCAAAGGCAAATTCTAGTCGAACATTTTTGTCGCTCTTGGTTCCATCTAACCTTCTAGAGGCATCCATGTAAATGTACAAATTTAACGCATTGTATAGCTGTTCGGTTTTATTAATTGTATCCGTGCTTGGTTCGATAACCGAAACTATCTCAACAGCATTAGGGTCAATTCTTCTGCGCGCATCGTTGAGTGACTGCCGAAAACTTTCAGCCTGCTGAGGATTCAAATAACCAAGCAAATTATCCCGCACCTTCTGCATCACAACATGGGGCATAGCTTGTTCCGATGGATACAGGCTACTAACCTGTTGAGGGAAACTCCTCAAAGCATAATTGTATGCATTCACATCCCCATCTAAAATACTAGGCGATATAGCCCTAATTAAAAATCTGGTTCTCTGGTTAAAATTATCAACCGAGTCTGTTGGGGTATTGTCCAATACTGGCCGTTCAATGAATAATTTTCCATCCGATACGGCAGCACCGAAAGTCACCCGGTCGGTTTCAATCACCTGTACATCGGCCGTATCGAAATCCTGTGCATTCGCTATCAATGAACGCGCTGTCTGTACTTCATTTTGCCATGCATTTGTGGAAGATACCGCCACCCCTTGACTCCGATAGCGTTCAATTTGATTGCGTACCGTTTCGGCAATCAGATTAGCGACTTGATCACGCATAGAGGTATCGAACCGCTGAATACCAAGGTCCATCCTTGCCTGTAGCATACGCAGGTCTGTAAGCGAATCGACTGCGCCTGCTGCTTTGGCATCAAAACGACTAAGAACATCCCTGACAATTTCCGGTTTTTGATTTTGGAGAAGTTTTTTGTCCTGATCCGACAACATCGCCTTGTCGGAACCATTGCGAACCCCTGCAAGAGCACCGGTAATTCTTACAACTGGCGTCTCAATTGAACCAGCCTGCTCACCAGCATTCCTTAAAACATCTCTGGGATCTTGTCCAGGTTCAGTTCTCAGCCTTACTTCTGCCTGACGCATCTCGGGCCCACCCAACTTCGCCCCGCCCGAAAAATATTTTCTCGGGATTGCTTCGCCGGTCGTAGGCTCCAGATCTTCTTTAATATAGTTGAAAACCCCTTGACGGTAGGCGGACAAATAATGCTGATATATCTTTTCCTTATCTGTTTTATCTTCAACATCAACACCCAATATCTTGGCCTGATCGCTGTAAACCTGATTAAGGATATTTTCCTTCAAATTATCCTTAAACCAATTGGCCAAGATCAACGAGTTGTAAATTTGCCTCAGCTGGCTGAAATTCTTACCTTCATTAACTTCCCTCTCGATCTCGGGAATGATGATCTCACGCACAATATCAGAGGAAATGGAACTGACTTGGTTAACATCCTGTTCGGACAATCGGTTCGTTCCCAACACCTCATCGGACCTGTTATGATCGAGAGCAATATAATCCTGCTCCATCAAAACTTTGAGTCGGGAGCGGACAACATAAGCCGTATCGTCTGTTTCTAGGATGACCGCCTTATCCGGGATAATCCACACCTTGTTAAATGTGGTCATGGGAATATCGGTAGTGCCGTATTTGGCTTGGGCTTTTTGATAGACCCTGTCCCAAAAACTTTTACCAAGGTCTTTTTCAGGATAAATCAGCGATGCGGAGAGCTGTTTGAGTATATAGTCCTGGGCCAGAAGGTCGCGGCCCATTTCCGTTTCACCGAAGGCCGGAGGAATGATCTTGTTATTTTCATACGGCGAAAGGTTGACCCACAAATCGTCTTCCGGAATCGTCAATGAAGCTAGAAAATACTTGATCAGTTTCTGACCTTCCTTTTGAACCGCATCTGAAGATAACTCGGTATTACCGGGGTCGATAATGAAATCGAAAACAAGCGGGTTTTCTTTGTGCAACGAAATACCCTTTAAAAGCGGAGGAATGAACTTCTCTGAGGTTGTAACCATTGTCCCCGGTTTAGGAAGACTGAAAACACTGAATGTTTGGGCATTCACAACAGCGGAAGGAACTACGAAGGATACCACCAGAACGAAAAGCTGAACAATCGACATTAGTTTAAATAACGGGCTTGATTTAATCGTTCGATCAAACATTCTGATCTCTCCTAAAGAGTGTTAATTTCTATTCAACAATTTGGCGAGGTATTTATTTCTGACTATTTACGAAGCAACTCAAATATAGCATAAAACAGACTTTGCGACAAATTTAATTTAATAAGATTGATACAGCGATTTTCGCTTCGAAGCATTATTGACATTCTGGTTCACAGATTGCTTTTCTTTGGCATTTAAAGGTCTTTTCGACTGCCCTGCCGAGCCGGTGGCCTTATTTCCGAAAGTGGGATTCTGCTTCATGGATAAAGCTATCCTCTGGCGCTGCAAATCCACTTCCATGACCGTAACAGACACTTTTTGGTGAACCTGCACCACATCGGCCGGATTTTTCACAAACTTCTCCGACATCTCGCTGATATGCACCAAACCGTCATGATGGACGCCGATATCCACAAAACACCCGAAATTAGTGATGTTCGTAACAATGCCGTTTAATTTCATGCCCGCGGTCAACTGTTCGATCGAATGGATCCCTTCCTTGAACTCGACAACTTCGAACTTGGCGCGCGGGTCTCGGCCAGGTTTGGCCAATTCCTGCATGATGTCATTTAAAGTCGGAATCCCGACGGTGTCGTTGACATATTTATGGATATCGATCTTTTTGCGGATAGTCTCGTTACCCATCAGGTCTTTGAGAGAACACCCCAGATCTCTGGCCATGCGTTCAACCAAAGGATAACGTTCCGGGTGGACCGCGCTTGAATCCAGCGGATTGACAGCATCGCGGATGCGCAAGAACCCGGCCGCCTGCTCAAAGACTTTGGCGCTTAAGCGCGGGATCGCCTTGAGCTCCTCGCGTGTGGCAAAAGCGCCGTGGTGGTTACGATGTTCAACGACCGCCTGGGCCAATGCCGGCCCGAGGCCGGAGACATACATCAGAAGCTGTTTACTGGCTGTATTTAATTCCACCCCGACCTGGTTGACGCAGCTGGAGACAATGTCATCCAGGCCGTTCTTGAGTTTAGTTTGATCAACATCGTGCTGATACTGCCCGACGCCGATACTCTTGGGATCGATCTTGACTAATTCAGCAAGCGGGTCCTGCAGCCTTCTTCCGATTGATACCGCGCCGCGGACCGTGACATCGTGTCCGGGAAATTCCTCGCGCGCCACATCGGACGCGGAATATATGGATGCCCCGCTCTCATTGACCATAATGATCAGGATCTCTTTGGAAAGACCAAGTCCGCGAATGAACGACTCCGTTTCACGGCTGGCCGTGCCGTTGCCGATCGCGATCGCCTCAACGTTGTGCTTTTCACAAAGCTTCTTCACCGTTTCGGCGGCTTGCTGGGCCATAGCTTCAGACTGACCGATAAAGATCGTAGTATTCTCCAGCAATTTTCCCTGCGCATCCAGACAGACCAGTTTGCAGCCGGTGCGAAAACCAGGGTCAACAGCGAGCACGCGCTTCTGACCAAGCGCAGCTTCCATCAATAATTGACGCAAATTTTTGGCAAAAACATTGATCGCTTCTTCATCCGCTTTTTGTTTGGTCAGCATGCGGATCTCGGATTCCATGGACAATGATAAAAGCCTTTTATAGGAATCATCAACAGCAAGTAAAACTTGACGCGACGACGGGTTATCTCCTTTCACGAACTTAGCTCGCACTATGGCCAGCGCATCTTCTTCCGGCGGCAAAACACGCAAGGTCAGGACCTCTTCTTTCTCGCCGCGGCGCATGGCCAGGATCCGGTGAGAAGGCGCGGATGCCACCGGTTCAGTGAGATCGAAATAATCCTTAAATTTGATACCGGCTTCTTCTTTTCCTTTAATGACCTTGGAGATAAACACAGCTTTGGCAAAGAACAGCTCGCGCATTTTTGCGCGCGTTTCGGCATCCTCATTGACCCATTCGGCAATGATATCGCGCGCGCCCGCCAATGCCTCGTCAGTGGACAAAACTTTCTTCTCGGCGTCCACGAACGGCACAGCTGCCTCCTCGGGATTCACATCATCCTTTTGTTCAAAGATCAGCTGCGCCAAAGGCTCTAAGCCCTTTTCCTTGGCAACAGTCGCACGCGTGCGGCGTTTGGGCTTATACGGAAGATACAGATCCTCCAGCTCGGACATTGTTTCAACCGCAACGATCTTTTCCTTCAATTCATCCGTCAGCTTGCCCTGTTTGGTAATGGACTCAATGATCGCTTCACGCCGCTTGTCAAGCTCGCGCAATTCCACGATGCGGTCGCGGATCTTGGTGATGGCCACTTCATCGAGACTTCCGGTGACCTCTTTGCGGTAACGTGAAATGAACGGAACGGTGGCGCCCTCATCGAGCAGCAGGACCGTATCGATGATCTGTTTGGGTTTTAGCTTTAGTTCTTCAGATATCTTGGCGATGTGGGCGTTTGACATAAAAAAGAAAGAGGCACAGGGACCTGCGCCTCTTTGTATCCTTTCAGCTTATGAACATCAATGGTGGTGCGGATCTAACAACTGGCATTATGAAATGATCTTCTTAGATATTTGATTTAAAACTGCACGCCGGCGCGTACGCCGCTTTCAATCGTTGTATTTTCAGGCTCCATACCATTGACCAAACCGGCATTGCCCACATCAGAGTCTTCAATATGCCAGAAACGGAAGAAAGGTTCAACACTAAAATCAATTAATGGCGTTGTCTTGATGAGTTTGAGCGAAGCGCGCACGCCGTAGCCGCTGTCCTGT
>CAZLRE010000102.1:0-6769 GCA_964561885.1 uncultured Planctomycetales bacterium
GCGTCGCCGGCTTTCCTGTCGCTGTCGATCCGTTATGACAGCTCGCGCAGGTCCCTGTGACCTTACTATGGTCGAACGCGCCTGCTGTTTTCCATGTCGTGGTCTGATGACAGTCCTGGCAGTTATTTGAACTGGGAATGTGCCGTGGAGATTTGCCTGTGGCCGATATCCCGTTATGACAACTGAAACAAGAACCTCTTACCTTATTATGGTCGAACCTGACACTGCTCCAGTTAGAAATAGAATGGCAGGAATCACAACGCTCACTGGTTTGGATATGATCAGCAGGTTTCCCCGACGCGTCTTTGTTATTATGACAGCTGGCGCACGCCCCCATGACAGCAGAATGATCCACCTTAACGACTGAAGAAAAAGCGCTGGTCGTATGGCATAGTTGGCAGTCATTACTGGACTTTATATGTTTGGATGTTTTTGGCGTAGAAGAAACAAAGCCGCCCTGGATATGACAGGCGGCGCAATTCTTGGGAGTGCCTTTAAAAACACCACTGACATGGCAGCTCTCGCAGGATATCCCCTCGTGGGCCCCGGTCAATGGAAAGCCGGTTGTAAAATGGTCAAAGTCACCCTTTTTCTCGGCAGCTGACGGTGTGTGAACGCCAAATACAGCGACGGCCAGGAAGATGATCAGATAACGGACCGTTATTTGAACTAAGGCCATTTATTTATCCATGATGATATTTTTAAACGACCCCACGACATGGCATCGGTCGCAAAGCTCCCCGAACTTTCCGTTATGCACGTCATCCTCCTGATGGCATGACATGCAGTTTGTATCCAAAAGCACTTTTTTGTCCATCGGCAGCTGATGGCAGGATTCACATTTAAGCCCCGCATGGCCGCCCTCCAATTTGTACTGTGTCTGCGTGTCGTGATCGAACTCCCATAATTTCCATCCGTTCGGGTTATGGCATTTGCTGCATTCAGCCCCCAATGTTCGTTTGTGATAATCATCTTTGGTATGGCATGAATCGCAGTTCATTTTGGCGTCTTTAAAGGCTTGTGTCTGGTGGCATTCCCCGCACGCGGTCACCGCGTGGATCCCGATGAGCGGGAATTTTGTCAGGTCATGGTCGAAACGGATTTCATCTCTCCACCCGCTTTCGTTATGACAACGGCCGCAATCGTTGCCCTGCTGTCCCTTGTGCACGTCGTCGGTCTGGTGACAACTGCCGCATTTCGCGTCGA
This sequence comes from uncultured Planctomycetales bacterium, assembly GCA_964561885.1. Lineage (GTDB taxonomy): Bacteria > Omnitrophota > Gorgyraeia > Zapsychrales > Fredricksoniimonadaceae > JAGNTT01. The sequence goes on from CAZLRE010000102.1 coordinate 1,207, forward strand.
TCTTCATATCTTTCGATTCATCGCGGTGACAATCGCGGCACTGGATCTTAGCGTGCTGTCCTGAAAGCTTGAATTTTGTGTCACGGTTATGATCGAACGTGCTGGCCTTCCAATCCCTGCTGCTGTGACATTGATCGCACCGTCTACCGTTCTTTCCCTGATGCACATCGTCGATGGAGTGACAGTCAATGCATTGGGAAGCGGCCTTTACTTTGAAATCCAGTTGCTGGTGGCATGCCGCGCAGGATACCTGCGCATGCTTGTCCGTTAACAAGAACTTTGTTTCCTTGTTGTGATCGTAACGGATGTCCTTCCAGCCTTCCGCATTGTGGCAACGGTCGCATCGTTCCTGCTGTGGGCTGTCGTGCACATCATTGATGAGATGACAGGCAATGCAGTTAACAGGCGTCTGTTTATAGTTTTGACTGACATGGCATGACTCGCAAGCGACTTTCTGGTGTTTCCCTGTTAACGGAAATTTAGTTCGGCCATGATCAAAATATGTTTCTTTCCAGGACGTTTCCTTGTGGCACTGGGCGCATTGTTGGCCCAGACCGCCCTGGTGCCGGTCATCATCGGCATGACAGGAGAAACAATCACGGGGCGCTTCCCTGAATTTCTTTCCCGGCGCGTGACAGGAATCGCAGGTAACGCTCAAACGGGCATGGCCTCCGATCAATGGAAAATCCGTCGTGTTATGGTTGAACGTTTCTTTTTCAAAATTGATGATGGCATATGCCCTGCCCTTGTGTTCCGTATGGCAAGTTTTGCACTGCCCTTCCATGGCCGTTCTTGAACGCCCATGAAAACCCTCTTCGTTCGTCAGGTCGAACTTCACGTCACGGTGGCAATTCAGGCACAGTTCGTTCTGGTTCTCTTTCTTGAACGAAGAATGGCATTGACTGCACTGATTTTCATACCGGGCATGCGCCTCTGACAATGAACCGGGCATCACTAGACTTTCCATGGTCTCTTTCTGAGGGAACCAGGAAAGCTGGACCAAGAAAACACCCAAAACCCCGATGAGCACTAGAATCAGGAAACGATTCATGGATAGTCCGTGAACGTTAGCATCATAAAGAAAGAGTTAAATATATAAATAACCAAAAGTAGTTAGTCGCCGGGTCATTCCTGTTGACAAACATTAATACCGGTTAACCGCGATAATATGGACTGCGATCGCGAACACCAGAATAAAAACAAGGGGCAAATGCAGCATGTGCCACAGGGCAAACAATCGCTCATAAAAGTTAAATTCAGAAACCTTAAGCGCCTGATTGATAAAACGCCACGTTTTGCGCTCAATTTGTTTTTGCATCCGTTTCTTCCGGTTTGCAACCCAGTGGTGCTCGACCGCGTAGGCATCAAGATATCGCGCGGTGGTTTTCTTCACCTGACTAAGGACCTTCCAAGATGCCAGACGGACCGTTAATAACCGCCATGCGCTTTGCATAAGGTTAGATGAAGTCCCCAAGACTACTTTTGAATAAGCATCCAGCGCTTGAGGGATACCCGGGATCAAGGAAAACTGCAGTTCAGCGCCCTCTCTGGCCTGTTCGAAACTTTGTTTCAGCTCAAGAAATTCGGCCCTTTGCCCATATAATCCGTGATGGATCCGGCTGTAGATGTAGCGGCCCATGATCCCGCTCGTCGAAACGATAAGCATCGAGAATAGCGCGACATTGCTGTTCAAAGATCCCAGCTGGAAATTGCAATGGAATAAAATAAAGACAGGGCCAACGATGCCCAGGATCATATGGAACCGGAACCATCCTTTGAGACTTCCTAAACTCCCCAGACCGCGCACCCTCTTTCTCAAAGGGTAGATCAAAAGAACGCCCATACACACTGTTCCCGATACTCCCAAAACAAATCCCGCTCCCTGCTCGGGGGTGATCAGTTCATGCGAACGCAAGCGCCATCCCGCGAACAGAACGGCACACACCGAGACCGTGAACACCGCCGGGACCAATTCATTTATTCTCTTCCAAATAAGTTTCAAACTTAAGATAAACGCGCGGTGGATGCCGGACGCTGAATTCGTTTCATTTTCCATCTTCACTCCTGCAGTCTTCGTAACGTGCCTGTTCGATTGGTCCTTTAAATAACGGATGCCCGTCTTAAAAGATCTTCTTGATCCAATGCTTGGCGCTTTTATAGTTGCCCAATAGACTCACCATCGCCGGACTTGCGTTCTTCATCATCTTGACGGACAAATAAGGATCGGCCCCATGATCCAAAAGCATCCTGGCGATGTCCGTTTGGTCTTTGCGCACGGCGATCGCCAGGGCCGATTCTTTAGCGGCGTTCATGAGATCAACCTTGCATTTGTGATCCAGCAATGCCCGGACGACCTCGGATTTTCCGGCATCCACCGCCAGCATCAACGGCGTATTGCCGTTCTTGTTTTGCATATCAATAGCGCTTCCCGCATCAAGCAATGTCCCGATGGTCTTCTCATCTCCCGCCCGGATAGACATCGACAATGCGTGATTCCCTTCTTTGTTCTGCGCATTAATATCCGCGCGATTGGACACCAGATATTTGAGCAGATCTTCTTGGGCGTTCTCAGCGGCGATCATCAGGACCGTCTTGCCTGATGCATCAACGGCATTGATGTCCATGCCTAGTCTTAAGAAGATCTCGATCAAGTCAATATCGCCGTGCCGTGCCGCCATAAAAAAGGCATCAGACTGCGACGGGTCCATCTTGAACGTTAAACCCGACCCCAAAAAGACCTTGGCCACAGATCCATGTCCATTTTTAACTGCCACATCCAAAGCTTCTCTGTAGGACTCAATATTCTTCTCGTCAGGAGGTAATGCCTCCAGCAAATATTTAACGACGTCCTTATGCCCGTGTGCCGCGGCCATGTATACGGGGTCCATTCGATCACCTTTGCTGATCCCATGCCGGGCGCCTGCCTTGATCAAGATATCGACAATTCCCAGATCGCCGCGTTCGGCTGCAAGATTTAAAGCTGTCCTGCCGTCATGCGAGACCGCGTTGACCTGCGCTCCGTCCTTGATCAACTGGCCTGCCACATCGTTCTCGCCGCGCCAGACCGCCAGCATCAAAGCTGTCCACCCTTGGGATGCCTCATCCTGATTGCGCGTTGTGAGTTCATTGAGTTTGCTGGCTGTCAATTGAACAGCGTCCGGCCTCTTGACCGGCGAAGGCATTTCTACCAAACCCGTCGATAGCAAAGCCTGGATGATCCGTTCATTGCCCTTGAGGACCGCAAGAGCCATGGCATCCTGACCAAGGGAATTGGCCTTTTGTAGATCAGCGCCGTAATCGACGAGCAATTCAACGCTCTGCGGATCATTACGCTGGATCGCCGTCATTAAAGCCGTCAGGCCTTTTCGGTCGCTCGCGTTGATCTCGGCCCCTGCCTCCAGTAAAATTTTCATGATCTGGAAATTTTTGTTACGCGCAGCGATCAGAAGCGGCGTTTCTGAATCTTTGTTAACCGAACCCAGATCGGCTTTCTGTTCAATGAGCCACTGGACCATTGCCACATTGCCTCGTTCTGTCGATTCACAAAGAGCTGACCTTCCGAGCCGGTCTTTAGCGTTGATATCAACACCTGAAACAATGAATTCTTCGGCCTCATCCTTTTTGTTATCGATGACCGCTTCCAAAAACAGATCCTCCCTGGACAGGCCCGGATTACGGCTTTGAACGGACCCATCCGACGGCATTCTCTTTAATTTCTCAATGGCTTGTTCGAATTTCTGGTCTGCGGCGCGGCCAAACCAATACGATGCCTTTTCCAGGTCAACCGCTGTGCCCAGACCGTTCTCATACATGACCCCCAAACTGTACTGCGCTTTTGCCATTCCCATTTCCGCAGCCTTTTGGTACCAGTCCATAGCCTTGATGTGATCCTGGTCAACGCCCTTGCCGGTCTGATAAAGCACACCCAGCTGATACTGGGCATCGGCATCATCGGTCTTAGCTAAGAACGCGAGAACTTCCGCGGCCCTGGCGAATTGTTTCATCCGGATCGCTCTTTTGGCATCTTCCATGGTCAGTGTTTGGCCCGACGAAGATTGAGGGAATACCGCAGGCATCACAGCCCCAAAGACCACGGAAGCCATCAACATTTTTCTCAGGAACTCGATCAAATATCTGGGATTTCTAAGCCTGGCCATATTTCGTTTCGACCTTGATGCCGATCTCTTTCAGGAAAGCGGTCGGTAAAACACCGCCCGCGCAAACGATGACGCAATTATTCGGGATATTGATCTTGGTGTCCGCCTGGACCAACGTTACGGAATCATCCGTGATCTCAAGAACATTGGAGCTCAATAAAACCTTAATCCGGCCCTGCGATTGGGCCCGCTCCAAACGGTCGCGGTTCTGAGGTTTCACGCGGCTGAAGGCATCGGAACGGTACGACAAAGTGACAACGGCGCCATCCACCTCTGACAAAGAAATGGCCGCCTCCAAAGCGCTGTCGCCTCCGCCGACGACCAGCACATGTTGATGGCGATATTGACCGGGGTCGATCAGACGGTAAACCACCTTGTTCTTCTCCTCACCCGGGACCTCCAACTTCCTGGGGGTTCCCCGCCGGCCGATCGCTAAGAGAACCGTACGGGTCCTATAATTTCCTTTGGGCGTTGTGACGCTGATATGATCTGGCTCAACAGCGATCTTATCGACACGTTCCGAATAATTGATTTTGACACCCGTGGACTTCTCCGCGTCCTGCCAAAACTTTAATAGCTGTTCTTTGGTGGTTTCTTTGAAATGGGTCTCACCGATCAAGGACAGCTGGACCGGCTGGGTCATGATCAGTTTACCCCGCGGATAATGGGCAACCGTTCCGCCCAACGTCTCCTGTTCAAGCGTGACATAGTTTAGTTTCATGTCGAGCGCCGCCAACGAAGCCGAAAAACCCGCAGGCCCGGCACCGATAATGACCACATCTTTGATCACCGGATCTTTTCTTACGGCCTTGATCTTCTGATCGATGGCGACGATTGCCTGTCGCCCCTGATTGACCGCGTTTCGGATAAGTCCCATGCCGCCTAATTCACCCGCAATGAATATACCCGGAACATTGGTCTCGAAATTCGGATTGACCAACGGAATGTCCACACCCCGTTTTTCCGTGCCGAACACCAGAGTTATCGCATCCACCGGACAAGCCGCTTTGCATGCTCCATGCCCGATGCAATTCGAAGGCGTGATCAAGGCCCCTTTTCCGTTAATGATCCCGAGAACGTTCTTCTCAGGACAGGCCTCAGCGCACGCCGAACAGCCGATGCATATGGCCGGATCGATAACGGGATGCAGCGAAGCCGGTTCAAAAAGACCAGCCTCGACCTGCTCTTTTTGAAGCAAGCGGTTCTTCCCTTCTTTTTGCTTAAGCACATAAAAGTAAATTATGATTATTATTAATAGTGGTACTAAATACAGACTCAAAAAATCCAATAACGTCGACAGAGCAGGACCCGAAAAATGATCGGTTAGAGGTTGATGAGTTCATTTAAACACGGCTATTGGCGGGATACAACGCAGGATTCCAAAATCGAAGGTTTCTAGTCGGTAT
>CAZLRE010000103.1:0-6705 GCA_964561885.1 uncultured Planctomycetales bacterium
TTTTTCTTGCCTTGACTTCAATACGGACGGTCTGGGCGGTCAGCGGAAGCACTTTGGCCACAACATGGGTATTCTGAATATTGGCCTCGATCTTTCCGGAATCCTTGTCCTGGACATTGATGGCCCCCATGTCCTTGATGGTATCATAGGCCACCTTCCAGGCGCGGCTATAGCTGGTGTCCACGTCCAGTTTGGCCGTGTCTTCGCTGATAGCAACCCCTCCGGCCACACCGGCGCCGATCAAAACAGCAGCGCACCCGTAAGCGCTCAACAGAGCTCCGATAACAAAACAAGTCAATAATAGTTTCTTCATAAAATTTCCTTTCATCAGTTGTTTCTGACGTCATTATAACGACATTTGCCGAGCGTGCAACAGGATATTCGACGCCCCATCCGTCTTCGAAACCGATCAACGCAGCTTAAGTTTCTCTCCTGCAATGATCTTTGCGTCTTTCAGTCGATTAATGCGCTTTAATTCCTCGACCGATGTCTTAAACCTCTTGGCGATGCCGTAAAGAGAGTCTCCTTTTCTGACAATATATACCGATTTGTCAATGCCGGGATCTGCGGAAAACACCGGATCAACGCGCACAGGCGCGGATTGCCACACCATGGGCTCCCCGCGCTCCGGACGGAAAGGTTTGCGTAAAAGGATGCGGACATAATTGATCGGCACTGCAAAATTCAGATTCTGACCATCATTCATGGCCGCGGTCGTGATGCCGATGACCTCGCCGTTAAGATTAATTAACGGACCTCCGCTGGAACCGTTGGACAACGGCACGCTGATCTGGAATATCTTCATGCCGGAATCATCCATCCGGATGGAGCTGATAAGACCGTCGGCCACCGTGCTTTCCAACCCCTGCGGATTGCCGATGGTCAAGACCCGTTCGCCTGCGGTAACCTTGTTGCTGTCACCCATTGTGAAATAGACTGGCGTGCCTTTGTCGATCTGGATAACGGCAATGTCCTTGGCAGGATCGATATTGACGATCCGCTTCGGCAAAAAAGCCGAACCGTTCTTGAGTTTAACAAGGACTTTGCTCGCGCCTTTAAGCACGTGATAATTGGTCACGATCTTTCCGTCACGGCTGATGGCAAAACCGCTGCCCAGCCGGTCGCCCTCCGGGGATTCAACGGCGATCAGCACGACCGCGTCGGATTTGCGTTCAAAGATCTGGACGATGGCATCAGGTTCGTTTAAGGCAAAACTTGGGGAAGGCAGGAAAACCGGAAGGAACAACAAAAGAAAAACGATCCATTTACGCTTCATGCATTCTAATCGTCGTCAGAGGATTTGTCTGCCGGCTCATTGGCCCGGCGGTTCAACGTTTTACGGATCAGGCTCAACAGGCGCGCGTTATGCAGCGGCTTGGCGAACCCTGGATATTTAACACCATCGACATCAATGGTCTCATGGCCTTTATCTTTCTCCAGATCAATGCACACAGTGATGAAAATGACCGGAGTATCTTTGAGCTCCTTTTCCTTCTGGAGGCTTCGGACAAATTCTTTTCCGTCCATGTTGGGCATCAAAATATCCAGAAGGACAAGGTCAGGCTTTTCACGCCGTGTCAACTCCAAGCCCATGCGCCCGTCCCAGGCCTCGAGCACTTCATAGCCCGCGACCTTGAGCCATTTATCAAGCACCTTGAGCATTCCGGGATTATCGTCGATGACCAGAATTCTTTTGGATGTGTTTTTCATAACGTTCCCATTCTATCTGCGATTGATCGTTAATGCACCTGTTTTTTTGGACCTTGCGAAATCCTTACTTCTTCTTTCTGTACGGTGTGCGGCCCTGGACATCGGGATACAATCCCTGGCACAGGTCCGATTGCCAATGTTCCTTGGTATCGATATTCATCATTGTCAAGCGACCGCTCCACCCGGCGCCGGTATCAACCGCCCAGACATTGCACATATGCAGCGGCCGGTCGACATGAAATATAAGCGTGGGCGTATGCCCAAGAAAGACCTCATTGAATCCGCCGAATTGGAACGACGGATCGGCATTGTTCTTCTGGAACGCTTCAACAACAAGTTTGCGGTCCCAGATGAGAAGCTCGGGGTCCTGCTGTTCGATGGGTTTGGCAGGGTCGAAACCGGCATGAACGAATAACCTGTTCTCCTCTTTAAAGAACCGCGGCGCATTGGCGAAAAGATCCACATGGGCCTGAGGCATCGGGCCATTCTCATAGGACAAAAGCGTGTTGTTGCCCCCCTGCGCGACCCAGACGTCATGGAGCTCACCGGTTTTGGCCCAGTTCAAAGTCCATGCGTCATGGTTCCCCAAGATATAGACCAGATGCTTGATCTTTAACAGCTCATCAACGCATTCTTTGACCTGGGTCCAGCCGTCGCACACGTCTCCGAGGGCGATCAAACGATCGTTGTCGCGGTCAAAGCCCGAACGTTCAAAACACTGCAGCAACGCTTTATAGGCGCCGTGAATATCGCCGACGACAAATGTTCTCAACTCAAAACTCCTTTAGATATCACCCCGACAAAACCGCGCTTGCCCAAAACGGCCATCACACGTAATATATGCCTATTATCAACAATTTTTGCCAGGAAACCATGAAAACCCTTCTTATTTTACGGCACGCCAAATCCAGCTGGGATGACCCATCGCTCGATGATCACGACCGGCCGCTCAATGCGCGCGGCCTGAACACCGCCCCGCTCATGGGAAAACTGATCAAAGAAGAAAACCTTACACCCGATATCATCCTGTCATCCACGGCTGTTCGCGCCTCAGAAACCGCAAAACTCATCGCTCAACACTCAGTCTATGCCGGCAAAATCCAAACACTTCAAACATTTTACCCGGGCAGCACGGATGATTATCTTGAGGCCCTGTCCGGTCAAGACGGTAAAGCATCGACGATCATGATCGTTGGACACAACCCGGGTCTTGAAATATTTCTGGAACATCTCACCGGCCGAAAAGAACTTCTACCCACCACGGCTCTGGCCCAGGTGCAATTGCCGATCGATTCCTGGATCCAGCTGACAGTCAACACCAAAGGGTCGCTGAAGAATATCTATCGACCGAAAGAAATATTTAAATAAATAATCGTCATTGCGAGCGAAGCCGCAGGCTGAGCGAAGCAAACTCACTCACATATAAGATTGCTTCGTCGGGCTTTGCCCTCCTCGCAAAGACGTTTCTTTCTAACACAATTTCACATCAACAACCGGCACAACTGCCCGGCAATAATACCCATGTACGTTCCGACAATATTTCCCAAAATCGCAAGCAATAGTCCAACCGAGGCAAAACCCGGCTGATAGATCTCGGCAACGATGGACGCGGATGCCACACCCCCCACATTCGCCTGACTTGCCGCGGCAACCAGGAACATCGGCGCCCGGATTAGACGGGCCACCCCGATCATGACCGCCGCGTGGATGATGACAATGATGACCCCTGCCAGGATCAGAACAAATGTCGAACCGATATTGGTCAAACTTGCTTTAGCGCCGATCGAAGTCAGAACGAAATATAAAAACCAATAACCGATGACCATCGAACCGTTATTTTCCAGTTTTCTTAAGGGCGAGAGCGAACAGACGATCCCTAATATCGAGACCAATATGACTGTCCAGGCGAATGTTGAAACGACATCTTTGATGACCGGCAGGAATTTTGCCAAATATTGGGTGAGAGAACTGGCGGCGAACGCGAGCACAATGATCATAACGGTCGCACCTACGTTCCACTGATGCCCCATTTCGTCCGATGTGTGTGCGGCTTTGCTTTTGCGGCTCAATTGATCAAGAATACGCCGGTCGGAATTGTTCCAGCGGTCGAACATCGGCTGACTGGCGACCGATGCGACCAAAATGCCCATCCATGCGTAAGGCACAACAGTGTCGACCACCACCATCGGCAGGAAAACGGCATCCGGCGTGCCCAAGGCTTCCTTGACCGCGATCATGTTCGCGCTCCCTCCGGTCCACGACCCGCACAGCGCGCCGAAACCCGACCAGAACTCCGGCCCGATCCATCCCTTGAACACATAAAATACAACAGGCGCGCTTAACACGATCGCGGCGCTGCCGGAAAAGAACATGATCAAGGCCGGTTTGCCGAGCCGGAAGATGGCCCTGATATCAACGGAGATCAAAAGAAGGAACAAACTCGCCGGAAGGAACCAATTGGAAATTTTGGTATAAACAGCGCTTTTGGGATCGATCAGCCCGAAGGTCGAGGCAAGCATGGGAAGAAAATATATCCAGAACAACGACGGAATGATGGAAAAAAACTTTTTAAACCGCGGATGCGTTGAGATCCAGAGCACCAGAATCTCGATGCTCACAAGAACCAAGACCAAAGCCCATTGATTTTGAACCATAATTTTTCCATCCAAAAGTAACCTACGAGGTTACTTTTGGCCATCTATGGCCGCACTCCGACTCCCGGCCCGGAACGTTTCAGATCATATATTCCTTTAGAACTCAACAAGGGATTCTTCCCGACGGCGTCTTTAATGAAAAAGGGGGTATCCAGATCGATAAAATCAAAACATCCCAAGCCTGCGGCCATATGCGCCGAGGCGGTCATGGAAAGGGACGTTTCCATCATCCCTCCGATCATGAGCTTGATGCCTTTGGCTTTGGCCAACAGAGCGATCTCACGGGATCCAAAAATCCCGGTTTTCATTGTTTTGATATTGATGACCTGGGCTGCCTTGCGTTCAATGATGTCGATGACCTCAGGCAATGACCGCGCGCTTTCATCAGCGCATACAGGGATCCTGGATTCGCGGGCGACCTTTAAAAGCCCTTCAAAGTCTTCCCTCGGCACCGGTTGCTCGATGAGCTGCGGCCGAACACCGTGCTTAGAAATACTTTTTAAAAAACGCAATGTCTGCCGGGCGCTGTATCCCTGATTGGCATCCAGATAAATGGCTGACCGCGGCGCCAGTTTCGAAACGGCAAGCACGCGTTGGACATCAAGATCTTCATCACGTCCGATCTTAACTTTAAAAGCGCGGAATCCCTGCTTATAAAATTTTCTGACAGACTCCTGGGTCTCATTAAGATCTGCGATCACGATGGTGATATCTGAAGCCAAACGTTGGGGCCGGTCGCCGAAGAATTTCCACATCGGGATCTTCCACCGGCGTGTTAAGGCATCGAGCAAAGCTGTTTCGATCGCTGCCAGCGCGCATTTGTTGGTGACCAGACGGTCATTCAACTCTCCGGAGAGATCCAGATAATCATTCGGATCGCGGCCGACCAAACTTTCTCCAATACGTTCCAGATTGCGTTTGGTCTCTTGTACGGTCTCACCGGTGATATGGGTCGCCACCGCGGCCTCGCCATAACCTTTGGTTCTGTCGGAGAATTCCAGCGAAAATAGAACATTCTCCAGAACATCATGAACGCCCAGCGCGGTACGAAACGGCTGAATAAGCTCTGCGCGCAAGATGGAAACTGAATAATCCTTTATGGTCATTTGGAAATAGCCCTTATTCCTGTCAAACGCTTTAAAAGAGACCCTTTCTTGGAACCCTCGCCCAGATCAAGACTGCTGACGGCAACTCGGTTTATGACACGCACGCGGTCTTCTTCGCCGACAGGCTCACGGTAAGCCCACACCGCGTGAATGGCGTAGGGCTTTTGATCGACCATGCCCAGATAAAGCATGATATGGCCTTTCATCGTCATAACGGAAATCCCCGGAACAGCCTTGGGGATGACTTCCAGTTTCTGGGTGGGCGGCATGGGAGAATGCAGATCAAATGCCGCGACCGGTGATCCGACCCTGGCCTGGTCTTTGGAATCTCTCGGAAGATCGATCCCGACGGTTGCGAAGACCTCCTGCAGAAAACGCGAGCAATCCTGCTCGCCGTACATCCCTCCCCAACCGTAGTGTTCATTCAGCAATTTAAACGCCTGCTTATAGACCGTCCGGGCCGTGTACGGTAGAAATCCGTCATGAACATCATCCTGATCCAGATAAACTGACGTAAAAAAGAATCTTCCGTCACTGCGCTTGGAGGGAATTTTAACCGCGACAACGCCGTCATGCTCCTGTTTCTTGTCTTTGGGAAATCGCGCGCCCATCTGAACGTTTTGATCATACTGTGTGAGTTTACTATCTGAAAACACATCGGCCTTTGCGCTGATGACAACGACCCATGTCTCCGACCCCAAATATTCCTCGATGTCCTTTAAAGCGCACAACACAATATCCGTGGTCTTGATCCACCCGTCGCTCGTGGGCCCCAATGTATAAACCCATTGGCCATCAAAACTTTTGTGAAGAATAACCACCGGAGTAGCCAGTTCAAGCGCGTTATTCTGCAAATAATCAAAATCCCAATCGCCGGGCTGTTCGTAGAACGGATCATCGGTCGGCAGAAAACGCTGGTCAGTGTAGCGCAAAACAAACGCGAATTCCGGCTCGATAATGCTCGGCACGGATGTCAGATTCAGATTGCTCAGTTGGTCCTGGAGGAACAGATCGGATATGGCTTCCCCGCTCTTTGAGAAATAAGCCTTGTTCTTGAATTCCTCATAATGTGCGCGAAGTGTTTTGGTCAATTCTTCGCCCGAGAAATTCTCCGCGACCCGGGTCAAATCCTTAACCGCTTTGACCTTGCCGCGGATGGACGCATTAAACTCGCGGACTTCATCAACGTTCATGATGATTTGATCCGGTGACGGATGACGGGCGATCCAAAAACC
>CAZLRE010000104.1:0-6692 GCA_964561885.1 uncultured Planctomycetales bacterium
ATCTTCTCGATGTTGATCTTGCCGGCCTCCGCTTTGGAAAGATCCAGAATATCATTCAAGAGCCCGAGCAGATTGTCGGCGGCGTCCTTGGCCACTTTCAGGTTCTCGCGCTGTTCATCGTTCAATTTGGTCTCAAGGGTCAGGTCGATCATGCCGATCACCGCGTTCATCGGCGTCCTGACCTCATGGGACATCTTGGCCAGAAACAGACTCTTGGCGCTGTTAGCCTCCTCGGCAGCCAGTTTGGCCATCAAAAGCATTTGGCGGAACTTTTTCTGCTCAGTGATGTCCTGGATGATGCCGATCGAACCCAAGAAATTGTTCTTGTCGTCCCTGAGCACATTGACGGAAAGGTCCACATCGATCGTCCTGCCGTCCTTGCACACCACTTTGGTTTCCATGTGGTGCCTGGAACCTTTAAGGATGATGTTCTCCGAGCGGATCCGCTGCCATTCCTCGGGAGGATATAAAGCGCTCGCCGGCAAAAGGTTCAAGTCTTTCTTGGTCATACCCAAAAGATGCTCGGCATAACTGTTCCAGGAGACGATCCGCTGACTGTGATCGCTGACCATAATCGCGGCGGGCGAATTATCCAGAATGACGCGCATGCGGTTCTCGGAATCGCGCAGTTTGTTCTCGATCAATTTCAGGTTGGTGATGTCATTTAAGATGCCGATCGAACCGATGATCTCTCCCTCGGAGTTTTTCATGATCGAGATCGAGACGTTAACATCCAGGATGCTGCCGTCCCTGCGGATGATCTGGGTGGCGATATCCGCGAGCATACCGCGTTCACGGATGCGCAAAGCGCGCATGCGGCGCCATTCCTCGGCGGAGTATAGCTCCTGGACCGGCTTATTGAACAGGTCCTTTCGGGACATATCGAGCATTTTCTCGGCCATCGGGTTCCAGGCCACGATCCTTTCGTTCTTGTCGGTGACCGTGATCGCGGCGGCCGACTTCTCGAAGACCACGCGGAAAAGCTCTCTGGATTCCGTCAGCTCCTTTTCAACTTCTTTTCTGACCGAAACATCCTCAACAACGGCGTCGAAGAAATCCGCCTGACCTTTGGAGGCGTGAACACCCGAAAGTGAGATCGAACATGCCACAGGGCTGCGGTTTTTATGTTTTAGAAGAACTTCGCAATGATTGACGCCCCCTTTCTCAACAACATGGGCGATCAGCGTGTCATACCGTTCGGCGTCAACGAATAATTCGCGGGCTTTTATACCCGTGATCTCTGCGGAGGAATATCCCAGCATTTTAGCCAAAGCTTTATTGGCAAACACTATCTGGCCCCGGCCGTGGGCAGAACTGCGGTAGACACCTGTGGGAAGATTATCGAGAATATTTTGGTGGGATATTTTGGATGATTCCATAGAAAATTAAACCAAAAAGATCTCTAAAGCTTTAATTTGACATTCACGCCGATCGCGCAAAGATTCAACAATCCCGTCATAACGGCCAGCGCGATCATGCATGACTTGAGGATGCCGCCCCAGCTGGAGGAAAAGTTGAATTCCGTTGTCCCGGTCATGAGCGCGTGGATCACGTAGATCGCCACAAACACCGAAAAAGCCGACAAGAAAAAGATCAAAAGCGAGAACAGCGTCGACAGGACAAGCACAAAAACATTATATAAAACAATGTTCCCTTCCGAGATCTTGCTCGCGGCAATGCCTATACGCTTCATGATCCATGCCTGTCAATATTTGTCTTGGGGTTCCCGTATTTCTTTTTCAATCGCTTTGATGCGGTCATCCAGGTGCGGATGCGTGCGCAATATCGTCGGCACGTCGGGACCCTTGGAATTGGATTTCAAAATCTCAAACGTACGTATCATAGCATCTAAATTATAGCCAGCCAAGCGCATATATTTAATTCCGAGCTTGTCGGCTTCATATTCATCCTGACGGCCGTAAGCGGACATGGCAACATTCGCGACCAACCCTCCCCCGATCGAGGCCAGCTGCCGCGCCGAGTCGCTGGCGATGCTGTTTAACACGAGGCGCGCCACAAAATCATAACCGAGCGCAGCCTGGAACTTCTTGACCGTGTGACGCGCGGCGCAATGCCCGATCTCGTGGGCCAGAACCGCCGCGATCTCATCGTCGCTGGACATTTTGTCATAGAGGCCCTCAAAGAAATAGATATAGCCCCCAGGGGTAGTGAACGCGTTCAAATCATTCTTGGCGACCAGATAAAAATGGTATTCATAATCCTGGCGGTCTGAGACCTGGGCCAGGCGGTTGCCGATCCTCTGCAGGCGGGCGACCTTCACTTTGTCGTTTGAAACCGCGTATTGCTTACGCAGCTGGGCGTCAAAACTCTGCCCCATGCTGACTTCTGTGTCGGTGGATATGAAGATGAATTCCCTGCGGCCAGTGGCGGTATTGTAGGTGGCACAGCCGGTGAAGAGAAAACAAAAACATAAAACGAGGGGCATGAAGGACGAAGGATTTAAGACATGAAAACCAAAACGCACCCCAATTTCTTTTTTCTTCTCACGTCCCACGTCTCACGTCCTTTGCAACAAACTATCTCTCAAACTTAACAACCGACTGCCACCAGTCGTGGCTGTCCCAGGATTTGATCTGGGCCCAGAGCTTACGGGCGGATTTTGTTTTCAAATGTCCTGGTGCAATTTGAAAGAATTTCTTAGCCGTCAAATGGCCGTTCTCGTAATACTCTTTGGCCTGAATGAGACATTCCAGAATATCGGCATCCCGCGCCACGATGCTTTCGCGCGACTTTTGCTCGTCATAATCATCACGCAAAGCCCCCAGCTCTTTCTTGACGCTGTTATCCAGATATTTGACCTGATCACGGAACACTCTTTTTTCCGCTTCGCGGAATTCGATATAGTAGTGCCCCATTTTGTGAAGGTCGTTGATACGGGCTTCATGGATATCGTTAAAAAGCGCCATGGTCATGGTTTTATACGGATCAACACCCTCCAGATGGGCCATATAAAAGGCAATGATCCCAGTGCGGAAGGAATGTTCGGCCACCGTTTCCGGATCATCAATACCGGCCACCCACCAGCCGCTACGCTTGATGCGTTTGAGCAAACCAGCCTCAGCGAAAAAGTTCAGGGCCGCCGTCGCATCATTGGCGGAGCGGGTTTTGTTCCCGGAAGATTTCTTAGTGCTTTTTTTGTTTGGTGATCTCATAGGCAAAGATCGTGGCCGCCTGGGCCACGTTGTAAGACATTTTATTCTGCGCCATAGGAATAGTTAATTTAACATCCACATGTTTCTTAATAACATCCCTGATGCCTTTTTGTTCCGAGCCGAGGGCCAAACCTAACGGGAACTGCAGACGCGCAGTAAAAAGACGCTCCCCTTCCTCAACGACCGAGCCGGCGATCCAGAATCCGGCGTTCTTGGCCTTGACGATGGCCTGGGCCAGATTGCTCACCTGTGAGACGCGCACATAATTCTCGCCGCCACTTGCCACTCGAAGGACAGCTTCAGTGACCGACACCGAATCCTTGGTCGGCAGCACGATCGCAAAACCTCCAAGACAGCCCAGACTGCGTAAGATGGCCCCCAAATTCTGAGGATCGGTAACGCCGTCGAGAAAAATGATCGAAAGATGCTTCTCGACCGCCATGTCCAAAAGTTCGTCATATGGCATGTACGCAAAATCATCCACATCCGCGACGATCCCCTGCGTGTTGACATTGCGGGCGATCTTAAGCAGTTGCGAGGCCGGAACAGCGGAAACTCGGATGCCCCACTTCCTGGCTTTCTGCGCGATAAAACCGTGGTCCTCATGCCCCTGCTCGATGAGTATCAATCGAATGGATTGGGGGTTCGACCTGATGCGTTCAATGACCGGATTTTTGCCATATAGCTTCATAAAAATTCTTTCTGCATATTGTATGGGGTTTGGGCTTAGGAGCGGGGAAAGTCAATGGTGTACCCAACCCCTAACACCCGATTTCCCACCATGCTATTTCTTTAATCCCAATCTCAAAAAAACCAATGGCCGGAATATACTCCACCACCCCGTGATGGGTTTCATTTTTGTGTAACCCAGCTTCTTGGGCGGATAGATCTTGGTGACAAAAGCCTCGGTAAATTTATGCCCCAGCGTGATGGTCTTATAAAGCAAATAGGGTTCAAGCTCATACTGATTCAGCCAATCCTGGTCGATGTTGATACGCTCGTCTTTGAAGAGCGAAAGCCGAAAAGCGCGAAAACCATTGCTGGTATCCGTCAGCTTGCGCCCCACGCACATCGAGAAGATCAGCGGATACAATTTCGTCGCCACCTTGCGGTAGAACGGCATGTCCCCGCCGGCGCCTTTTTTGCCGTAATAACGTGAGCCCTGCACAAAATCATACCCGTCATTGACAATGGGCCCGACGACATTGGGGATCTCATCCGGATTATCCTTGTCATTGCCCGCCATGATGACCAGAACATCGTAATGATTCTTCTGGGCATGACGGATGGCGGTGCGGATGGCGGCACCCACGCCGCTTCGTTTCGCATGCTTGATGGTCCCGACGCCCCGCGAGGCATAACTGCGGATGATGTCGGTCGTATCATCGGTGGAACAATCATCCACGATGAGATAATCCATCTTGCCGTAAACCGGACTTTTCAAAAAGCGTTCAATCACACGCTGGATCTTGACGTTCTCGTTAAAAGCGACCGGACAAACTAATATCTTTAAATTCATATTATGCGGGAGATAAATTCTGGCCGTTCAAACGGTAAGACAGGCCGCAGGAACACTTAAGTTCGTGGTTCAATTTGCGTCCGCAGCGGCAGGCATAGCCCTGAAAGCGGGCCGGATTTCCGACGACAATGGTATAAGAAGGGACATCCTTGGTGACAACGCTTCCGGCCCCGACTACGGCGTACTCACCGATCACAAGGCCGCACATGACCGTTGCTCCGGCGCCAACCGTGGCCCCTTTTCTTACTTTTGTCTTCTCAAGTGTCCAGGCGTCCTTGCGGTTGCTGCGGGGAAAACGGTCATTGATAAAAATGACATTGGCGCCGACAAACACATCATCTTCCAACGTGACCCCGTCCCAAACCGCGACATGGTTCTTAAGGGTGACATGATCGCCTATGACCGCGCCTTTTTCCACAAAACAACCGTCACAAACATTGCAATGACTGCCAATGACAGCGCCGTCGAGAACATTGGCGAACGCCCAGATACGCGTTCCCTCGCCTATCCTGGCGTTCGCATGGACCAAAGCTTTGTCGTGTTTGAAATAATTCATAATTTTATAAGAGCACAAGCACACAAGAACACATAGGCACAGGAGGAGCACAAAGAACTTGTGTTCTTCATGTGCACTTGTGACCTGTGCTCTTGTGCTCTTCTTTCGTTTACCATGCTATCCCCACGTGCGCGCCTTTTTTCTCGACCGATTCGGAAATGGCGCACAGCGTTTTGACAACTTCGTAACCTTTTTGGGCATCAGCAACATCCGGACGGCTGCGCCCTTCAATACAATCAATAAAAAATTTTCCCTGGGCCTTTAACGGCTCATTGAACCCGACATTCGGAATGGTGATATTCCCTTCCCTGGACAAAAGCTGAAATTCACCGTAAGTCTCATAATACACGGACGTTTTCTCAACGTGCTTATCGTAGAGTTTAATGGGCCCGTCATTATCGAGATCATCCCAGGCCAGCATTTTCTTGTCTCCCACGATCGTGATCTGTCTGACCTTTTTGGGATCAAGCCAACTGACATGAACGTTGACCAGAATATTCTCCGGATATTCAATGGTCGCAAAACACAGATCATCCAGGGAATTGCCCAGGCATTTCTGACCGCGGGCGGAAACGCCGATAGGACGGCTATTGAACAAATAATTAAAGATCGAAATATCATGCGGCGCCAGGTCCCACAGCGCGTTGACGTCATAACGGAACGGCCCCAAGTTCGTGCGTTCCGAATGGGCGTAATGGACCATGCCGACCTCACCCGACTGGATATATTCCCTTAATTTGACGATCCCGGCGTTGAATACGAAGATGTGCCCGACCATCAGGACCTTTTTGTGATGCTGCGCCAGATCTCTTAAGGCAAGACATTCCTCGGGAAGCAGCGCCAGAGGTTTCTCGCACAGCACGTGCTTGCCGTGCTCAAGGGCCTCCTGGGTGAAACGAAAATGCATGTTGGTCGGGACTGAAATGACGACGGCATCGATCCCTTTGTCGTTTAAGATCTGTTTATAATCTTTGGTGGTCTGTATCTCCGGATAAAGCGCCTTGATGGAAGCCAATCTTTTCTCATCAAGATCAGCGCACATGGCGACTTTGGAATTCAGAGACTGGGAAAACACGCGGATATGATTCGGCCCCCAATGGCCGCACCCGATGACACCGATGGTGATCAACGAAACCTCCTAAAGAAGAGAGTTAAGAGTTAACAGAGTTAGAGGGTTAATTAAGACCGAAAAAGCAAAGAACCCGCAAATGACTATCAGCAACTTGTCTCTGCAAAATTTCCTAACTCTTAACTCTTTTAACTCTCTAACTCATTTTGCTTGCCCCATTATACTGAAACCCCTCGTCAATTCAAAACCTTTATTTGACCTTCTTAGAGACATCAAAGAGATATTGAAAGATGGCCGCTTTGAACGTAGAATGTCAACCGTTAAACCCGGATTTTTCAATAAGAGCGGTGATATCGTCTATAAGTTTGTGCACTA
>CAZLRE010000105.1:0-6608 GCA_964561885.1 uncultured Planctomycetales bacterium
CCTTATTTAAACTATACCCTGTTTGGAAGGCTAAAACAAGCCGCTAGTTAATCTGTAACATATTGATTTACTATATAGTTAGACATCGGCCAGGAACAGGTGAATGCCGGTGACACGGCATTGAGGACATGCACGCTTTTGTCATCCGCTTCAATGACGAAATCCTGGACCAAACTAAGGCTTTTTTTGTCCAATAATTGAGCCCTTATCCCCGGCTCAGTGAACATGGTAAAGCCTTTGGGGTCGATCTCCTGGACCATGTTTTGCGCCAGTTTAATGAAATGCGAACGCATGTATTTCTGCATTTCTTCAAATGCCAGCGCGCGAAAACCAAAGGCATTGGTCAAAAATAATTTGGATTCATAGAACAACACTTCCGCCATCTCTGCCGGATCAAAACCGGAATTCAGATGATAGTTCTCCCGCCAGAATGCCGGAATGGCTGTGGGCCCGATCTTGATATCCCCATGGACCGTCTTGGTGAAATGCACGCCGAGAAACGGGTTCTTCAGATTGGGAACCGGATAAATGTTCGTTGTCACATCTGTCTTGTTCTTGGTGTATTTCAGATACAGCCCTTTGAACGGGATCATGGTGTATTTCTGGCCGAAACCGAAATCCTGGGCGACTTTATCGGCATAAAGTCCGGCGCAATTAATGATCTTACCTGCTTCAAAATCGCCTTTATCGGTTATGACTGTCTGGCCCGAACGCTTCAGATAACGCGTGGAGAACGAGAATTCAACACCCTGCGACTGCAGATCATGACGTATGGCCGCGCACACCGCCTTGGGATCAACGCTCGCTGTGTCCGGTGAATACAGCGCTTTCTGAAATGTTTTGACGTTAGGTTCAATTTCACGCGCGCGGGCCTCATCGATCAACTGAACGTTCGAGCCGTTTTTCTTTCCGCGGCGTTCAAGCTCATAGAGCTTCTCAAGCTCATCGGCGTTCTGCGCCACAACCAATTTGCCGCACTCATTCATCAACAAGCCTTTGCGACGGCAATAGTCTTTCATCGCACGATTGCCTTCAACCGTGAATTTCGCCTTCAGACTGTCGGCGGTGTAATAAAAGCCCGCGTGAAGAACGCCGCTGTTGCGGCCCGAGGCGTGATAGGCTTCGTAGGGTTCTTTATCCAGAACAACGATCGCGGCCTTCGGCCGCACACGTTTGAGCGTTGCGGCGATCGTAAGGCCCATGATCCCTGAACCGATGACAAGATAGTCGCACTTGTGAGAAGACATGACTTTTCCTTTCAAAATCTTCACTCATTCTATAGACGCGCCGTTATTTTGCAACGCAAAAAATCCGCCCCGTACACTTATAGAAATTGATTTTCACACCGACGAACCATATAATAGGTCAAACCTTTAAACCAAGGAGCATTTATGACGAACAATCTCTTTAAAACTTTATGTGTGTGCGTCCTGATCGCAGGCTCGATCTTCATCGGGTCCAATATCCCTTCCAGAGCCGAGGATAAATTAGAGTCGTTCCGCAGCTTTCCCGGGGTCAATGCCTTTACCACACCCTCCGGCCGTTTCGGGTTCTTTGAGCAAGGCACAGGCAGGATCTACATCTATGATGACAACGTGAATATCTGCGTATTCATAGGCCAGCTCAAAGCTTTGGGCGAGCCGATCGAACAGATCCAATGAGCGGCAAACAACAGCACAACGCGCCTTACGTCATTGACATGGAACCGGGCCGCTACGCCTGGTGCAGCTGCGGCGTCTCAAAGAAACAGCCGTTCTGCGACGGTTCGCACGGCCCAACGGGTATGAGGCCGTTATTCTTTGAGATCACGGAACGCAAGACCGTGACCCTGTGCGGATGCAAGGTCACAAGCCGAAAGCCGTTCTGCGACGGAACCCACAAAAAATTTACATAAAACCTGCGCCGCTCCCGGAGAGCGGTGCAGGTTTTCTTTTCTCATGCGAAATATCTTCTTACTTGTTGTACTGATCAGCCTGTCCTTTCTTCCCTGCCTCAAAGCAGACTTTGTGTACTGGGACGATGACCTGCATCTTCTGAAGAATCCCGTTGTCCAAACAATATCACCTGCCAACACCGTTGAAATATTCCAAAGCGTCGTCAATAAAACATACATCCCTCTGACCATCCTGTCCTTTAACATTGAACATGCCTTCTTCGGCCTTGATCCGTTCGTCTATCATCTGAACAATCTCATCTTCCACCTACTGATATGTCTTCTCATCTACCGGCTGTTGTGCCGGATGGGGCTTGATAAACAGGTCGCCTTACTAGCTGCGCTTTTATTCGGAGTTCATCCCATGCACGTGGAATCCGTGGCGTGGGTCACCCAGCGCAAGGATGTTCTTTACTCTCTTTTTTATCTCCTTTCGCTGTCCTGCTATTGGACCTACTTAACACACCGCCGGAAATATTCCTATTTAGGCAGTCTAGTCTTTGCGGCATTAAGCATCCTGGCTAAACCCATGGCCTTAAGCCTGCCGTTGACGCTTTTGGTGTTGGACTGGTATTACCAGGGCCGCATCATCCGCCAAGCCCTGACCAATAAAATACCTTATCTGCTGTTGATCGTGCCGGTCGCATGGATCACCTATGCGCTCAACGCGCGTATACCTTTTGAGAACGTTCCGGAATCATTGTTGATCTGGGCTTGGAGCGCCACGTTCTACATCAAAAAATTCTTTACCCCCTTTGTTCTCTTGCCGCTGTATTCCCTGCCTCAGCCGGTGAGCATCTTTAATCCGTCCTATGCCTCGAGCGTTCTTATGCTGATCTCGCTGCCGTTCGTTCTGTGGATATGCCGGCGCGACCGCTTATTGTTCTTCGCCGTTACCTTTTACGCGTTCTCGACGTTCTTTCTTTGGCGGTATGACAACACGGTTGACATCACCATCGTTGCCGACCGTTTTATGTACCTGCCGAGTCTGGGATTCTGTGTGTGGTTGGCCCATAGGGCTGTTGAAAATTATAGAACCCGGAAGGCCGTTATCCTGACGATTGCTCTGGTCGCGCTTTTGATGATCAAAACATTTCTGCAATGCGGAATCTGGAAAAATGACCTGACGCTCTGGAGCCATCAGATCAAGCACGACAAAACATCCGCGCACGCCTACAATAGCCGCGGGGTCGCCTTAAGCAAACTCGGCAAGACCGAAGATGCCCTTAAAGATCTCGACCGCGCGATCGAACTAAGACCGGCGCATGCCTTAAGCCATTACAACCGCGGGCACATCTATGCCCGGCTCGGGAGATCTGACGAAGCGCTTAAAGACCTTTCACAGGCGCTCACGATCAACCCCGGACACGTCAACTCTCTGATCGAACGCGGCGTTCTGTTAAGCAAGCTGGGAGAATTGAATAAAGCACTTGAAGACCTTAACAACGCGGAGAAGATCGAACCGAACAATCCGGGCATATTCAATAACCGCGGCATTGTCCACAAGAAATTGGGAGATTGGCAGAACGCGCTTAACGATTACAACCGCGCGCTTCAGTTAAACCCCCGCTCGGCGTCGACGTATGTCAACCGCGCACGGGTTTGGCAGGAATTAGGGAATCAGGACGAGGCGGTTAAAGATCTGCAAGAGGCCCAACGGTTGACATCATCAATGCAAGAAACGAAGTGACGAAACAATCTTAAACGCATAAGATCGCTTCGCTCCCCGCAAATCGGGTCGCTCTCAACAATGACAATTAATCTTTATTAACCAGGAAAATGCCGACAAAGGCAAAGAGGTTCGTGCGCAGGAATATCTCTTTGTTTTGATTGAGCGCGCGTTCCTTAAGGATGGAAACATTTTTCTCGGCGCAGAAATGACGGAAATCTTTGAGGCTTAAAAAACGGATGTTGGGTGTGTTGTACCATTTGTACGGCAGCCATTTGGTGACCGGGACTTTTCCTAAAAAGAACACCTGGAACCTGGCCGAAATATTGCAAAAGTTTGGAATACCAACGATAACCTTCTTGCCAACGCGGCAGGCCTCCAAAATGACGCGCTCGGGATTGCGTACCTCCTGCAAACTCTCATTTAAAATCACATAATCAAATCGCTTGTCCGAATAATCTTCAAGCCCGGAGTCGATGTCCCCCTGGGAAATGGTGACCCCGCGCTCAATGCATTTGAAGATCGCCTGTTCGTCTATTTCAATTCCCGTGACACGGCAGTCCTTCTGTGTCTTTAAACGGTAGAGCAATTCCCCGTCGCCGCAGCCCAAGTCCAGCACGCGCGACTGAGGCTCGATGAGTTCTATGATGATCTTATGGTCCGGACGTTCAACCGTGTTGTTCGTTGCGTTCGTCATTTCCATACGCCTTTGCCCACATTATCCAGAAAATGCCGCACGAGCTTCGCCTGGCTTTCGATCTCAACCAAAAATGAATCGTGACCGTAATCGGTATCGATCTCAACGAAGGACACTTCAATATCGTTGGCCTTAAACGCCCGCACCATCTGCTTGGACTGATACGACGGGTAAAGCCAGTCCGAGGTAAAAGTCACGATCAAGACCTTGGCGCGCACGCCTTTTAGGACGGTGGTCAAATCCCCTTCTTCCGAGAGGTCAAAGTAATCGAGCGCCTTGGACAAGTACAAGTAGCTATTGGCATCAAAGCGCTGAACGAAACTGTCGCCTCTGTATTTGAGATAATTTTCCACCTCAAAATCGTGCGAAAAATCATAGCCCAGTTTTTCTTTCGCAATGAGCTTGCGGCCGAACTTTGCCTCCATCGACTTTTCGCTCATGTAGGTGATGTGCCCGATCATGCGGGACACCGCCATACCGCGTCCGGGCAGACCCTTGCCGTAATAATCGCCGTTGTGCCAGTCGGGGTCCGACATGATGGCCTGACGCGCCACCTCGTGAAGCGCGATCTGCTGGGCGGTGTGACGATAGTTGGTGGCGATCAAAATAACGGATTCAACCGCATCCGGATACAAGACCGCCCATTTGAGGGCCATGAGCCCGCCCATGGAGCCGCCGGCGCAGGCAAAGAGTTTCTTAATACCCAGATGATCAATGAGATATTTCTGCGAAACGGTCATGTCCTCGATGGTCACGACCGGAAAGCTCAATCCGTACGGTTTGTTCGTTTTAGGGTCGATCGACGCCGGACCGGTTGAACCCTTGCAGCTGCCGATGACATTGGCGCAGATGACAAAATATTTGGAAGTGTCGAACGCTTTGCCGTCCCCGATCATGCCGTCCCACCAACCGGGATTTTTGTCGCCCTGCCGCCAGCCCGCGGCATGCGCATCGCCGGTCAACGCGTGAAAGATCAGGATCGCGTTGGATTTATCTTTATTGAGTTCGCCGTAAGTTTCATACGCGAGCGTGATGGGGCCGAGCTTAACGCCGCTTTTAAGCGTCAGCTCATTAGGTGAATGGGCAAAAGTGAAGGTTTTAGTTTCAACGTAATTCATAGCCAGTGCTCTGTCGCATGTCACGGATTAAAAAACGGATTTCACGGATCCCTAAAAAAACATCCGTGTCATCCGTTATCATTCGTGGCATCATTCTTGCGATTTTTTTGATGGGCAATAATAACATAGCCTCCTTAGCTATGTCAACGCCGGGTAAAGGTTCCCTGTGAAATCTTCTGGATTTCACAGGACTAGTCACGTTCAATCAGAGGATTGAACGTGGCCGGAGGTTTGTTGTAGTAGAACATCGCCTCAAGGCTTTTGAGGGCGCGCAGGCGCACGTCTTCGGAGAAAACCACGCGGTCCTTGGGTTCGGGGCTTTTGAGGACCCGCAGGATATTTTCGAGGGTATTGGACTTCATGTATTTGCACATGGTGCAGCTGCCGACCAGTTTCTTCTCCGGGAACTCCGACTGCAGACGGGCCGAAAGCCCGCATTCGGTCAGCATTAAAAATTCTTTGGATTCGGTCTGTCTCATATAGGCCAGCATCTGTTCGGTCGAGCCCACAAAATCCGAATGTTCAACGACCGCGCTGCTGCATTCCGGATGGCTGACCACCAGCGCGCCGGGATATTCCAGACGTATCTTCATGATCTCATCCAAGCCGTAATCTTCATGAACGTAACAGGTGCCGTTGAAATATTTGATATCCTTGGTGACGCCGCGGCGGTTCATTTCATTCTGCAGGTTCTGGCCCATGAACTTATCAGGCAGAAAATAGATCTTCGAATTCGGGATATTCTGGGTGATGTCATAAACGTTGGCTGATGTCACGCACACATCACATTCGGCCTTGACCTCGGCAGTGGTGTTGACATAACAGATGAAAGTGTGGTCGGGATATTCCTGGCGCAGCCTCCGCACTTCGGCGGCGTCAATGGCGTCCGCGAGCGTGCATCCGTCCAGACTGCTGGGGATCAAAACCTCTTTGTCCGGATTGAGGATCTTGGCCGTCTCACCCATGAAACGCACCGCGGCGAACACAATGATCTTCGCGTTCGTGGTGAGCGCGTCTTTGGCAAGCTTATAAAAATCCCCCACAAAATCGCCGACACCGTAAACGATCTCCGGGCTGACATAGGAATGCGCCAGGATGACCGCGTTCTTTTCTTTTTTAAGCTTGTTGATCTCATTGACCAATGGAACCAGCTCTTCGCATTTCTTAAAGGAATATTGGCACACGCTGGCG
>CAZLRE010000106.1:0-6601 GCA_964561885.1 uncultured Planctomycetales bacterium
CACGCATCAGCCCATCATTGATGCTTTGGCTAAGGCGTCGCAGGATGTGAATAATCATCATTATCCTTTTGACGCAGGTGTTCCTCAGCTGCGTGTTGAGATCGCCAAGTGGTTTAAGGGCCGTTTCGGCGTTGAATTAGATCCGGCAACAGAGCTTTATCCTTTGATCGGTTCCAAAGAGGGGATCGCGCATTTGCCTTTGGGGATCATCAATCCCGGCGATAAAGTGCTTTTGACAGACCCTGCCTATCCGGCTTATCAGGCGGCCATCATTTTTGCCGGCGGAAAGATCCAATACATTCCGCTTAAGGCATCGAACAATTTTCTGCCGAAGATCGAGGACATTGCCGAATCCAAGAATGCCAAGGCGATATTTGTCTGCTACCCTAATAATCCGACTTCTGCGGTCGCGGACAAAAAATTCTATCAGGAGCTTGTCCAGGTTTGCCGCGAGAAAAAGATCATCATTGTCTCTGACCTGGCCTATTCCGAAGTTTATTATGACGGCATTAAACCTCCGAGCATTCTGGAGATCGACGGCGCAAAGGACATCGCCATCGAATTCCATTCATTTTCCAAAACCTATTACATGACCGGATGGCGCTTGGGCTGGGCGTGCGGGAACCCGACGTTGGTCGCGGCGCTCGCTAAAGTCAAATCCAATTGCGATTCCGGCGTCTTTAACGCGATTCAGTACGCAGGCATTGCGGCCCTGCATATGGACCCTAAAGAGATCGAAGATATGCGCCAGGAATATCAGACGCGTCGCGATGCGCTTATTAACGGCATGCGTTCGATCGGATGGAAGATCGATCCTCCCAAGGCGGCGTTTTACGTCTGGGCCAAGATCCCGTCTAAATTCAATGATTCGATGGAATGCGCCAAGGCCTTTTTGGACCAGGCGGACATTGTCATCACGCCCGGTAATGGTTTCGGCAAATGCGGCGAGGGTTATGTGCGCATGGCCCTGACCTTGCCCATTGACCGTATCAATCAGGCGGTCGAACGGTTACGAAAGGTTTTATAGTTGGCTGTTGTTTACCTCGGACTTGGTTCGAATATGGGTGACCGCTCTGTAAATATCCAGCGCGCGCTTCAAGAGCTTGAATTACGCGGCATCCACGTTGAGAAACGATCCTCCGTTATTGAAACCGACCCTGTCGGCGGTCCGCCGCAAGAAAAATATTTGAACGCTGTCGCTGAATGCCGGACGTTCTTGTCTCCCGAAGAGCTTCTTGAAAAGCTTCAGGAAGTTGAAATGCTTTTAGGCCGAAAGCGCAGCGTTAAGAACGCTCCACGGACCATTGATTTGGACATTCTTCTTTATGACCAGATCCACATGAATACACCGGCCCTGACAATTCCCCATCCCCGCATGTATGACCGCGATTTTGTTCTCATTCCCCTCAAGGAAATTGCCCCGCATCTTCATCGAGGGAAAGCCTAATGCGCATAGTCAAGACCATAAAATCTTTACGCCGCTTGCTCCTTCAGACAAGAGCGAAAGGGCAGAAGGTCGGTTTTGTGCCTACTATGGGTTTTCTGCACGAGGGTCATGCATCGTTACTGCGTCAGAGCAGGAAAGACAATGAGATAACTGTGCTTAGTATTTTTGTCAACCCTATGCAGTTCGGCCCTAAAGAGGACCTGAAGAATTATCCGCGGGACATAAAAAAAGACGAAAAGTTGGCAAAAAAAGAAAATGTTGATATAATCTTTTATCCGTCGGTCGACGAGATTTATCCGACGGGTTATTTAACGCATGTGGAAGTCGCTGATCTTTCTGGCCGTTTGTGCGGTGAATCAAGGCCTGGGCATTTTAAAGGGGTCGCGACCGTTGTGCTCAAACTTTTGAATATTGTCGCACCGGATGTGATGTATCTCGGACAAAAGGACGCGCAACAGGCTTTGATCATCCGTAAAATGGTGGAAGACCTGAATGTTCCGGTCAAGATCAGGATCATGCCGACAGTAAGGGAAAAAGACGGTTTGGCCATGAGTTCGCGCAACAGTTATCTGTCCGAGGATGAGCGCAGGCAGGCTGCCGTTTTATACGAAGCGCTCACTCAAGCGCGTCAAAAAGTCCGTGCGGGGGAAAGAAGCGCTGTTCAATTGATCGCGAATATTCGTCTTATGATCGAGAAACAAACAAGCGGCGTGATCGACTATATTCAATGCGTGAACACAAACGACCTTCTTCCGGTTTCAAAGATCTCCGGCGAGGTTCTGATCGCTTTGGCCGTTCGATACGGACGGGCGCGGCTTATTGATAATGTCATCGTTGGTGTCCATGATCGCTAAAAAAAAGAAGATCAGGGTCGGGATCCTCGGTTGCGGCGCGATCGGGTCTCGCATGGCCTTGAGCATTAAAGATGATTTGAAGTCAAAGGCCGTCGTGTCCGCCGTTTTTGACGTCCAGAGCGAACGCGCGGAAAGACTTGCCAAGAAGTTTTCTCGTGCTAGAATCATTAAGCGTTCATTCGAGGAGCTCGTGAATTCCTGCGATCTGGTCGTTGAAGCGGTTAACGCGCAGGACACGCAAAAATTAATCCGGCAAGCTTTATTGGCCAAAAAAGACGTGCTTGTGATGAGTGTCGGAAAATTGTTAGGCGCCCACGATATTTTCAAGATTGCCGCACGAAACAGATGCCGCCTGTTAGTTCCATCCGGCGCGGTCGCTGGTTTGGATGCGGTCAAGGCGGCCAGCCAGAGAAAGATTTCCAAGATCACACTGACCACCCGTAAGCCCACCTTTGGTTTTGCCCAAAACGCATATATCACCGAACGTAAGATAGACCTTTCCAAGCTGGACAAGGAAACCGTGCTCTTTGACGGTAATGTCCGTTCGGCTGTCAAATATTTCCCGCAGAATATCAACGTTGCTGCCGCCATAGCGCTGGCCTCCATGGCCCCTGAAAAGTTACGCATTCGCATTATCACTTCTCCAGAGTATAAATTGAATTCTCATGAGATCGAGGTCGTCGGCGAATTCGGACGGTTGGTCACACGGACCGAGAATGAGATCTGTCCGGATAATCCCAAGACCAGCTATCTGGCCGTACTTTCAGCGATCCAGACATTGAAGCAGTACTTCGAAGAAGTAAAAATCGGAACGTAAGGAAAGGGGGTGAATGATTATGGCAGCCAAGAAAGTAGCTAAGGTGGGAGTGAAAAAAGAAAAGGGTTACCTCTACTTCGTTGATAAGGCTGGTGACGTTTCCTGCGCCAAGATGGCCCGTGGGAACAAAAAAGGCGGATCCGCCAAGAAAGTCGCCAAAGTCGGTATCAAGAAGCAAAAGGGTTTTCTTTATTTCATCGATAAGCAAGGTGACATCTCTTGCGCCCAGATGGTCCGGGGCGGCAAGAAGAAGAAAAAAAAGACAGCCAAGAGAAAATAAATTTTTCTTTGAGGCTTATGGCCCCACGCCCAGCCGTACTTTAAGCGTAGACTGGGTGTGGGGTTGTTTTTTTGATATTTATTGGTAGAATGAAAATCCTGTAAGTAACGTTGTTCGTTGATCGTTGCTAGTTGATCGTTGAACAACGATCCCCGGTCAACAAATATCTCTTTAGATTTATCCATGCAATCCGAATTTATAACAATACGCGGTGCCAAAGAGCACAATCTTAAGAACATCAGCCTCAAGATCCCCCGTGACCAGTTCGTCGTCATCACCGGCTTAAGCGGGTCAGGGAAATCTTCGCTGGCATTCGACACGATCTATGCCGAAGGTCAGCGCCGCTATGTTGAAAGCCTTTCCGCCTACGCACGCCAATTTCTCGATCAGATGCAAAAACCGAATGTCGAAGCGATCGAAGGTTTGTCACCAACTATATCTATTGAACAGAAGACCACCAGCCGCAATCCGCGTTCGACCGTCGCCACTCAAACCGAGATCTATGATTATCTGCGTCTTTTATTTGCCAGGGTCGGGACACCGTATTGCCATCAATGCGGCAAGAAGATCGAACAGCAGTCCGCGCAGGAGATCGTGACCCGGATCCTTCAATATAAGGAAGGCACAAAGATCAACATCCTTGCGCCATTGGTCCGGGGGCGCAAAGGCGAATACCGTCAGATCCCGGCCCAGGTGTCCAAGGCCGGTTTCACCCGTTTGCGCGTCAACGGCAAGATCCAGGACGTCGGCGATAAGATCAAATTGGATAAATACAAGATCCATCACATCGAGATCGTAGTTGACCGCCTGACGGTAAAAGCGGATATCAAGAAACGTTTGACCGATTCCATTGAGACCGCGCTTCAGGTCGGCCAGGGGCTTGTGATGGTTGATTTCAACGGCGATGCCCCCGATGTGACGTTCAGCGAGAAATACGCGTGCGCCGATTGCGGTACGTCATTAGGCGAGCTGGAACCAAGAATATTTTCGTTTAATTCTCCCTATGGCGCCTGCCCGGAGTGTAATGGCCTAGGCACAAAAATGGAGATCGACCCGCAGTCGCTCGTGCCCGATGAAACGAAAAGCTGGGTGCAGGCGATCGCACCGTGGAAGAAAGGCGCGCGCGGGTACATGATGTATTACCGCGCGGTCATGCGCGAGATCGCGGATATCCATGACATCGACCCCAAAACGCCATATAAAGAATTGGATAAAAAAGAACGCCAGGTCATTCTTTATGGTTCCGAAGATGTGATCTGGGGGCGGCAGTATGAAGGTGTTGTCAAATATTTGGAGCGTTTGTTCCGGGAGACTGACAGTGATTGGCTCAAGGAAGAGATCAATGGTTTTATGTCGGAGTCATCCTGTCCGGTATGCCGGGGATTACGTCTGAAAAATGAGTCGCTGGCAGTGCGCATTGGAGAGAAAAATATCGCGCAGGTATCGGCATTCTCGATCAAAGAGGCAAAGCAATTTTTTACGGGGCTAAAGCTCAATCATGAACAAAAGACCATTAGCGCTGAGATATTCAAAGAGATCGTCAGGCGTTTGGACTTTTGCATCAATGTCGGTCTTGAATATCTGACTCTTGACCGGCGCAGTTCAACGCTTTCCGGCGGCGAGGCGGAACGCATCCGTCTGGCAACGCAGGTCGGGTCCGGTTTGGTTGGTGTCATTTATGTTCTGGATGAGCCAAGTATCGGTCTGCATCAAAAAGATAATGAACGGTTGCTCTCAACGCTGCACGCGCTGCGTGATATGGGAAACACGCTCATTGTCGTTGAACATGACGAGGAGACCATCCGCAAGGCGGATTATGTCATCGACCTTGGGCCGGGCGCCGGAGAATACGGCGGAAAAGTACTTTATGCCGGGGAAGTGCCGGGTCTATTGAAAGCTCCGGATTCCTTGACCGGAATGTATTTAAACGGAACGTACCAGATCCAGCGGCCTGAAAAACGCCGTGAGATCGTAAAAACAAAATTCCTTAAGATCATCGGGGCAAAGGAACATAATCTCAAGAGCATAGACGTTCAAATTCCACTTGGAACTTTGAGTTGCGTCACCGGTGTTTCAGGTTCCGGCAAGTCGACGTTGATCGATGACATTCTTTACAAGTCGCTTGCGCAGAAAGTTTACGGGGCCAAAGAAAAACCTGGCGCTTGCAAGAAGATCGAAGGCATTGAGAATATCGATAAGGTGATCGTTGTCGATCAATCTCCGATCGGTCGAACACCGCGGTCTAATCCCGCGACTTATACGGGCGTTTACAGTTTTATCCGCGATCTGTTCAGCCAGCTTCCGGAATCCAAGATGCGCGGCTATAAGCCCGGCCGTTTTAGTTTTAACGTCAAGGGCGGACGGTGCGAGGCCTGCGGCGGGGACGGGATCAAAAAGATCGAAATGCATTTTTTGCCGGAAGTCTATGTGCAGTGCGAAGTCTGTCACGGCCGGCGTTTCACGGACCAGACGCTGGAGGTGGAATTCAAGGGAAAGAACATCGCGGATGTACTGGACCTTTCTGTAGAAGAAGCGATTAAACTTTTTGAAAGCATTCCGAGAATACAAATTATTCTAAAAACACTCAACGATGTCGGACTCGGTTATATCCGGCTTGGACAGGCGGCGACCACATTGTCAGGTGGAGAAGCTCAGCGTGTTAAGTTGGCAAGCGAATTGTGTAAACCTGCGACAGGAAAGACATTTTA
This sequence comes from uncultured Planctomycetales bacterium, assembly GCA_964561885.1. Lineage (GTDB taxonomy): Bacteria > Omnitrophota > Gorgyraeia > Zapsychrales > Fredricksoniimonadaceae > JAGNTT01. The sequence continues at coordinate 6,107 of CAZLRE010000106.1, forward strand.
CATCCTTGATGAACCCACGACCGGTCTTCATTTTGCCGATGTGGATAAACTGCTTCAAGTCCTGCAACGATTGGTCGACCGCGGGAATACGGTTCTGGTGATCGAACACAATTTAGATGTGATCAAAAGCGCGGATTATCTCATCGATCTCGGGCCTGACGGCGGGGACAAGGGAGGCGAGCTTGTCTTTAGCGGATCGCCGGATGAGATCATCCATCATCCCAGTTCACACACCGGCAAGTTCCTTAAGGAATTTCTACTTCAGTCCTCAGGATCGTCCCGTTCTTCCAAAGGCATGAGCCCGGTCATTCAATCACGTTGAAAAAGGAAAGTAACTCCCATATAATGGACCCCATGACTATACGTAAAATTAAGATCATTTGTTTGTGCTGGTGCCTTGTCTTTTTCTCGGCCATGACGTGTCTGTCACCTTCAGCTTTCTGTGCGGATGAAGAGGAGAAAGAACTATTCTTTGTCGCGCAAAGCGCCTTTGAC
>CAZLRE010000107.1:0-6470 GCA_964561885.1 uncultured Planctomycetales bacterium
TGCGTTCTCCTTTCATCAGGCTTACAAGACTGACACCGCGCAGTTGTTTTGTGATTCTTTCTTCAGGTGTGATCGCGAGAACATCCAGCAGTGTGGGCATGATGTCGATCACCCGGACCTGATCGGTCACCTGGACCGGTTTCTGGCGGGGGATATGGAACACCAGCGGAACGCGGATCAGCTCATCGTATAATCCGTGACCGTGATCGAATATCTTATGTTCATAGAATTCATTGCCTGAAGCAGAGGTGATGACAAAGACAGTCTTATTAAGATCAATGATATGCCGTAGTTGTTCGATGAATTCACCGAACCTTTTGTCGGATTCAAAGATCTTGGTGTCATACCAGTCGCGCCAGAATTTGATATCATCTTCCGTCAGATCCAAGCGCCCCACGTCGATGCTGTCATCCCTTAATTTCCAATATTCTTCGGCCGTGCCCTTGTATTTGCCCGCATAATTCGTGTCCAAGAACTGTTTCGTATGATCGGCCGGAAGCGGGTATCGCCCGTGGACGTCATAACCCAGGATGAACGCAAAGAATTTCTTGTCCTTATTTTTCTTGATCCATTTCAGGGCTTTGGGAAAAACGTCATCAAATCCGCCAAATACGAAGTTGTCATCGTAGCGGTCGAACCCGAGGTCATAGCCGAATTCACTGCCGACGGCCGCGCCGCCGGTAAATCCGCCGGTCGAATATCCATTCGTTCTTAATATCTGTGCCAATGTGACGACATGGGGTGAGAGCTTCGTGAGGTTTGAAAGAGTCTGGTTGTTTTCGGAATAGGAACTGAACTTGTTGACCAGCTTATGTTCGGACGGATAAAGAGAGGTAAACATGGACATAAAGACCGGCAAAGTCCAGCTCGATACGCTGATCGCGTTTCTGAACACAACGCTCTCCTGGGCAAAACGGTCAAGCTGTGGGGAGGTCTTTTTTTCGTATCCGTAAAGATTCAGATGGTTGGCGCCAAGAGGCTCCCAGCCAATGAAGATGACATTGCAGTCTTTGCACTGGTAGGAAGTCTCAAAAGTTTTGTTTTTTTTTAATGATGAGGGGTCATCGGCGGCGGCACATTCGAACGTTGAGAGAACTTCGAGCGTATCTGATTCATTGAAGGATTCTTTGGGCGAGAAATATTCTATGCGATAGAGAGTTTGCGATGGGGAACAAAATCGGAACATCAACACCGAGCGGTATTTGATCAAATCATCCGTACTGGCTCCGTATGTAAATCTGGCCGTAGTGTATAAAAGCATAACCTGACGGGATGGGTCATCGTTAAGATTTTTAGATACTGGTTTATATTTCTCCGGGATCTCGATCGTGTTCGAAAGCGCGCCCGGATAGGCTGAAGGTATGCGGTTGTAAAGGGAACGGATGATCTTAGTCTTTTCTTCGACGTTTTTGGAAGATTGCTGTTCGTCTTGAACAGGCGTAGCTTCTATTTTAATGTTGTTTTCCCCAGATCGGGCGGAAATGGAGCGGGAGGATTTCTTTTCATTGCCGCGGGAAAAGTCTTTGGTCACGGCGAATCCGTCCGTGCCCTGCATGGAAATGCCCATCGACCGAAAGACCTCAGAAAGGCTTGAACTCTGGCGGCCCTCTTGAGCCCAGACGTTCAGGGCCGGCAGGAACAATAGAAGAACTAATATTCTTACAGAGTGATTCATAAACAAGCCGTTGCTGATGTCATCATCCGGGCCCGTTCAGGGCCCGGATGATCATTGATCTCAACGAGTAGTTCTATTGGATGAGTATATTAACTATATTATTGCTCGAGGATCTCGGTTATGACCTTGCCTTCGACGAAACTTGGAGATTCGATGCCCAGAAGTTTCATGATCGTCGGATATTGGTCGATGATATTGATCGGCTCCTTGATCTCGACATTTTTCTTGACCCCCGGTCCCATAATGACAAACGGGGTCCACATGCCTTTGTGTTTCGGATCGACCGCTTGTTTGTAGCCGGAATACAACGGAGTGGTAAAGATCTTCAGGTCAACTGTGAATTCCTCGCCCCAGCCATACCCGGCTTTATTGGCAATGACCAGATCTCCGACACGATCCTGGGGAAGATCGAAGAATTTCGGAGCGTCTTCCCATTTGACCACGGATTCGACCGGTTTGGTCCCGTCAGTATCGGTGAGGTTTTCCAGGATGCCCTTGACCTTATCCCTGAGGGCCTCGTATTCAGGGCCGCTGCCGCGTTTCCAGTCGCCGGCAAGCCCATCGGGATGAACGTACACATTATCCATTTTCAGATAGATCGCTTTTGAATTCGCCCAATCAATGATGGGTTCCCCGGTGTTCTCATCGATCGTGAATTTAAGAAGACCTTCCTTTGCCAACAGATTGTTGACCTTGACCTCTTTGTTGATGGGGATAGCTCCGTGGTCGGAACTCAGGACGATAACGGTATCTTTATCGGCTTGCGCCAGATACTCGCCAAGGATGGCATCCAATTTCTTGTACATGTCCTTGACCTCTTTCCAGAGCTCCTTGCGCTGTTTCTCGCTGACATCGTTGTAGCGGATGCTCATAGGATCGATATAACCCATCCACCAGCGGCTGGTCAGCATCTGGTTGGGGTTGTAGATGTCTTGGATGAAAATATCAGGTTTGTAGTTCTCGATTATGAATTTGGCGGCTTTTGTGTGCCAGTCAAAGGACATGGTGGATTCTTCAATAAAGGTCTGTTTGTCTTCCGGATAATAAATGAGCTGTGCTGGGAAGTTATCGACCGTGTCCATCATCGGCCCCACGGCGTTTTTGATCTCATCGGCGACTTCTCCGGGTTTGACGATCAGACGATTGATGTTGCTGTAAAAGACACGGAAACGGAAGAAGGCCTTATCATTGTTGATATCCAGTTTGATGATCTTGAACTTCACATCGGAATCGACATTCTCTTCCTGGAATTTCAGTTGGATGGCATTCCAGTCGCTCCACTGTCCCTGTGCCAGGGAAGCCAGGATCTTATCCTTGTCGTAGGAGAAAGCGACCTTGTCGTAATTGGTTTTTTTGTCATTGGTGCTGTCGTAGATGAGCGCGAAGACTGACTGGCCCCATCCTTCCAATTTGACCTCCAGGGACGGGCTGTAGGACTTGGGAGCGTTCTTCCAATCCGCGGCGGGTTGGGTGTCGATATAGCGGGTGAGTTCAGGACCGAAGAAGAACAATCTGGACCCGCGGCCCTGTTTCTTGCGCTGGGCCATATCGCCTTTCGATTCGAAATTAAGAGCGTGGAAATCAGCGCCCCAGCCGCCCCATCGGCCGCGCACGGTGATGCCTTCTTCCAGTTCCGGAGGTGTTGAACCGGGAACAGAAAGAAGGACAACTTTTTTCTTATTTTCTTCCAGGGTCACCCAGATGGGCGGGACCTTTTTGGCGACAGAACTGAAACCTCCGATAGCGACTTTGCTCAATGTCCGGCCTTCAATGTGCATGGGGCCGTCGGCGACGCCGTGCACTTTGGGGGTGGCGCCGGTCAAAAGGGATGCGAAATTGACGGGCGTATGGGTCGGGAAAGCCGAGATGCTGTATCCGTAAGCCCCTTGATCCATCATTTTCTTGATATTCGGGAGTTCTCCATTTTGGGCCCACTCGAAAAGTTTAAAAAGATCGGGGTCCGCCCGCATACCGTCGGGTATGAACCAGTAGAGTTTTTTAGAAGGGCTGACCGCAGTTGAGTCTTCGGCGTGTGACTGCGGCAGCGCGCACAGGAACGCGGCCAGGAAGAAAAGAACGGTCCTGGAAACGGTCTGACGGATCTTGGGATCTGAACTCATAAAAGTCTCCTTAACTGTTCAAAGGTTATTATCGAATCATGTCCTTTTAGAATTTGTCGATTAGCCCGATGGTGATCCTTTTTTCATAGGTATCATTGTTGTAATCGGCGCCGACGCTGACCTGCAGAGGTCCGATGTCGCCGAAAACACCTGCCATAATACCATCGGAATCAACAGCCGGTCTGTTTCGGTTTACAAACCCGCCGGCGTAAATGTAGTCCAGAATGTTCGTCTTTTTATCGATCACCTGGAAGGGAAAGACCAAGGCTTCGTATTTGTTGGTCTCAGCGCCGTTGGCGGTTTCGGTCCGGACCAATCGGAAGTCTGCGATCCCGCCGAGTTCCCAAACGTCCAGACGGCGGTTCCAGGTGGGGGTGAGAAACCCTAACGGGTTGCCGAATTCGAGACCTTGCGGGCCCATGGCGCGTCCCAAACGGGCAGGATGGCTCAAGAATCCGCCTTTGAAATTGAGTGTCATATTCACGAACCAAACCCTTGAACCGTCAAGGTCTCCAACGGAATTGTCTGTAAATAGGGCTTCCAGCGCCGGGCGCAGCATCGTGCTGTTCTTTGGAGCGATGAGTCCTAAAGCAGAGCGCCATTGTTCACCGTCATTGCCGTAAGTCATCATGAGGATGTCGTTATAAAACGCCACATACCCGCCCACGGTCTCTTTGGCGCCTTCGTAGTCCTGATACTGGGGGGAGAGGATGTAATTCCATGTGTCGATCTTGTTCCTATAGGACAATTTAAAGAAGTCAATATCAGCACCGCCGTTACGGCTTTCCACCGCGCCGCCGCCGATCCCAAATCCGGATGGGAATCGGTACTCTCCCTGGTATTCGTAAGTGTATGTTGTCGGTGTGTTGGTCTCATTATAACCAAGGATCAATTCCCCCATGTTCTTTCCGTCCTCAGGGAAAAGAGGTCTTATGAACCCGCCGGAATATCTGGTTTTTGAGCTGTTGTCTGTTTCAATGATGCCGAAACCGCCTTTGAGGACCGGCGACCACCAGATCGTGTTGTAGGTGTCGTTGGCCTCTGTATGTAAATAGGTGAAATCGAGTTTGCCGGGATGAAGGTAGGCATTATCGAACGTCAATCCGTTAGCCAATGGATTTTCCGCTGCCGACGATGTTGAAGCGCATGTAAGCAGGCAATAAAAGCAAATGCATATGAGGAACTTGGTGAGGGTATTCATGGTCATCCTTCCGTTGGTTTGATTAGAAACCGATGCATGGGTGTATTACCAATAACCGGTCTTAATGATTCGTTTTCTCGATTCTTCATCCACGATCGGCAAGAAATGCCGATCCGCATCATGATATTTTTGCATAGCTGCGATTTTTAACAATAGAATTTCACGCATTTGATCCGCGATAGCAGGGTTTTCCTTAATGACGCTCGTCCGCTCCCCGGGGTCATTCTGTAGATTGTATAACTCGCGTGGGGTAAAGATATCTTTTTTGGGATCGATTTTTCCTATCAGTTTCCATTTGCTCGATCTTAAACATATATCTCCGGCTATGGATTCGCTGATCACATATTCTTTGAATATGCCTGAATTGGTTGTATTTCCGGCCTTGATCAGGCTGATCCCTTGTGCCTGCGAAGGTATGGGAATCCCTAACAGATCGAGCACCGTCGGAAGGATATCGACCGATTCGGCCAAGCTTTCGATCCGTTCAGGTTTTAAAAGTTGAGGGATGTAAAAAATGAGCGGGATGCGTATGGATTCATCATAGGTATATGCACCGTGTCCAAAACGGCCATGTTCCATGAACTCATTGCCATGATCTGCAGTAATAATAATGATCGTTTTGTCAAGGAGCGCATTCTTCCTTAAGGTATCAATGACGGTTTTAACGACATATTGGTCGATATGATAAATCGAATTATCCAGCATTGTTTGGATCTCGGGCATATCATGGATGTTCAATGATGAGTAGAAACCTCTGATCAGCAAGTCCCGCAGTTTGTTCTTCTCGATCTGATCTGAGAAATTCTTTTGTTTGAGGATCCTCAAACGCTTCCTAATACCATCTTTGTTGTTTTGCAGCCACTTACTCCCGGCGCCGTCATCAATGACCTCAAAAAAGGACTCAAGGGCCGCTTCGGTCCAATTAAATAAAAAGTCAATTAATCTGGCGTGTTTGGTTTTGATGCGTTCTGATCTATGCTTGAGGAATTCATTGTTTTTCTGGAATATAAAAGAATAATCATGGGTTGCGTAGCTATGCAGTGTAAGGAAGAATTTTTTTTGTGCGTTGTTTTCGATCCACGAATCGACCGTTGTATCGGATACCAGATCGAACCCGTCGAGCAACCCCGGCATCGATCCTGTTGGGGGGTCTTCCCTTGGGCCGAACCAAACAGCCTGATATCCATGACTTCTTAATATTTCAGCCAAAGTCAGCACTCTCGGTGAAAGATGGTCCTTATAGATATGTCGGACTCCATGGGCACGGGGATATAGCGATGTATAAATAGACTGGACGTTCATAACCGTCGATGAGGCTTGGCTGAACACATTCAGAAAAAGGATGCCCTGATCGGCCAAGGCATCAATAGCGGGAGAAGTGTTTTTGTTATATCCGTAACATCCCAAATGGTCCGGGCGCATGGCGTCAAAGGTCAGCAAAACGACGTTGTGGTCCCGATATTTTCCGATTAGA
>CAZLRE010000108.1:0-6465 GCA_964561885.1 uncultured Planctomycetales bacterium
CCTGATGAAAGGAGAACGCAAGGAACTCTTTGCGTTCTCTGAAACAGATTATTTGCTGCAGACATTCAAAAGATCTGTTCGCTCACCGGATGGATGGAAATTCATCTATTCGATGGATACCGAAGAACGGGAGCTTTATAACATCCTCATCGACCCCCTGGAACAAAAAAACCTGATCAGCGAAGAACCTGCCGTCGCTTACCAGCTTGAGCAAAAGCTGTTCGATTGGCTAAAAGATATGGGACAAGACGGACTATCCCATAACCGCCTGATCGAGGACGTAATTTCCTCCCCGTAACATTCACCAGAAACTGCTTTCAATAAATCTTTTAATGATTATTTTGTTTTATCGACCGAGTGGGAATGACGAAGCTGACCGCAGGCGGCATTCACATCCTTACCGCGCGGGGTGCGGATGGTTGAGTGAATGCCCGCGGCCTCCAGCTTGCTGCGGAAGTTGAGCATTTCTTCGCGGGTGGGTGTTTTGTGACCGAATTCTGAAACAGGATTGTAAGGTATCAGGTTCATCTTGCAGACAATGCCTTTGAAAGACTTCTTCAGGCTCTCGACAGCTTTGTCCGTGCAGGTCACATCCTTGATCAGGATGTATTCGAAGGTGATCTGGCGTTTGGTCTGCTTGAAATGCTCACGGCAGGCTTCAATGAGCTCATCAAAGGGATACTTGCGGTTGACCGGCATCAGAAGATTGCGGCTTTCATTATCGTATCCATGAAGTGAAATGGCCAATTCGATCTGAAGGTTCTGCCGTGCAAGCTCCTTGATCTTGGGGACAAGCCCGACGGTGGAGATCGTGATGTGGCGCGCGCCGATGCCGATGCCTTTGTCCGAATTGATGATGCGGATGGCTTTAAACAGATTGTCAAAATTATCCAGCGGCTCGCCCGTACCCATAAAGACGATATTGGTCAGCGGCCGGCTGTGTTTTAGAGATTCTTCTTTGACGTGAAGCACCTGGGTGACGATCTCGGCGCACGTCAGATTACGGGACCATCCGCCGATGCCGCTGGCGCAGAATTTACATCCGAATTTACATCCGGCCTGGGTTGAAATGCAGGCAGTTGTGCGCGTTGCTGTCGGAATAAGGACGCTTTCGATCTTTTCCTTGTCGTGAAGGTCAAAAAGGAATTTGGTCGTTCCTTCCTGTGAAATTTGCTTCTCTGCGATCGCGTTAGGCTTTAATTCAAAATCCTGTTTAAGCCGGTCCCGGAGTTCCTTGGGCAGGTTCTTCATCGCGTCGAAAGACCAGGCGTTCTTCTGATAGATCCACTCAAAGATCTGCACCGCACGGAACGGTTTCTCTGCGACCGAAGCCAGATAAGAGGACATCTCTTCGAGAGAAAGATCGCGGATATCGTTCTTGTTATCGGTTGAAGGTTTCATGACGGTTGATTGCGTTCGAGGGGAAAGGATTCAAAAGTTTGCAGGGCAATACTCTGATCGAAAACATTACTTCTCGATGAATTCCCCGATCTTGCGGTATTTTCTATAACGTTTTTCGAGAAGATCCTCAGGTTCGAGGGCGGAAAGTTCATCAATGGCTTTCACCAAAGATTTCCGCAAATGATCGGCCACATCTTCGGGCGCGCGATGGGCGCCGCCCGGCGGCTCGGGAATGATCTCATCAACGATGCCCAGCTTCAGCAGATCCGTGCCGGTAAGTTTCAAAGCTTCGGCAGCCTCAGGAGCTTTGAGCGCGCTTCTCCAAAGGATCGAAGCGCAGCCTTCCGGCGAGATAACGGAATAATATGCGTTTTGCAAAATGATGACCCGGTCCGCCACCCCGATACCAAGCGCGCCGCCGCTTCCGCCTTCGCCGATGATGGTAGCAATGATGGGTGACTTAACCTGCGCCATGTCTCTTAAATTCTCAGCGATCGCCTGCGCCTGACCGCGTTCCTCAGCGCCGACCCCGGGATACGCGCCCGGTGTGTCGATAAATACGACGACCGGCACATGGAACTTTCCGGCCAGCTTCATCAAACGCATGGCCTTTCGGTAACCTTCAGGATGGGCGCATCCGAAATTGCGCATGACATTCTCTTTGGTGTCGCGGCCTTTCTGATGGCCCATGACCATGACCTTGCGGCCGTCCAGCTTGGCAAATCCGCCGACGAGGGCGAAATCATCGGCGAATAAACGGTCGCCGTGAAGTTCAACGAATTCTGTCATCATCATATGGATGTAATCCAGCGTGTACGGGCGTTTCGGATGGCGGGCCACCTGCACCCGTTGCCATGCGGAGAGATTCTTATAAACGTCATCCTTCATCTTTTCCAGTTTTTGCTCAAGCTTCTTGATCTCCGGCTCCATGCTCACCTTCTTGGAGCTATTGGTGGCCATGCGCTTGATGTCCTGGAGCTTGTTCTCAAGCTCGACGATAGGTTTTTCAAAATCCAGAAAACTCATATCATATATCCTCTTACTGCGGCTTTAATCCTGCACTTTGACTTCTGTCCCGAGCGGGATCATCGTATAAAGCTGTTCCACTTCTTCGTTGCGCATACGCACACAACCGGCTGTGACCTGCTGGCCGATCTTATCCGGCTCCGTCGTGCCGTGAATGCCGTATCCGGCCAGGTCAAACCCCATCCAGCGAGTTCCCAAAACATTGTCCGGACTTTCCGGCGGGACCACGGCTCCGCTTTTAAACCACACCGGGTCGGTGAGTTTAGTTGTGATCTTGAATGTTCCAACCGGCGTGCTGTTGTTCGTTCCGGTGGAAACGTTGTAAACCTTGACCACCTCATCGCCGCTTTTGAGGATCAGGACATTTTGCGATTTATCGACGAAGATGCTGAATTTTCCGGTCCATATCCTCAGGCGCTGCCCAACACGGATGACGTCACTGGACAAACCGTTGCTGATCTTGATCAGATCAATGGTCGTACCGTATTGTTTGGATAATTTGCCCAGTGAATCGCCGGGCTGAACTTCATGTATCACGGTTTCCGGAGTTTCAACGTTCGAGAGGATGACATTGAGATTGATGTCCCCGAGATTCTTCTGAATGGTCTCCATCTGGTCAAAATCAGCGTGCTCATTAAGTATCTTCTGGTAAACCGCTTTAGCTTCGAGTTTCTGGCCTTCAGCTTCCAGTTTCAAAGCCTCTTCGTACATTTTCTTGGCCGTTACCGAGGATGGCGTGACCTGGACAGACTGGCCGCTCTTGGGACGGACGGCAAAAACAACGACCATAAGAACAACCAGCAACAGCGCGGCGATGATCATCCAGCGTTGGTTCACGTTTTTCCCTCCTCAAAAATTAATAAAGCATTAAAGCCAGAAATAACCCGAGAAAAAGACCCACAAAGACCTGGAACGGCGAATGACCGAGCAGTTCCGCCAAGCGGTTGGACTCGATCTGTCCCTTCCAGTACATATCATCCATGATCTTGTTCAAGATCCCTGCTTGTAAACCCGCCGCGCGTCGGACCCCCTGTGCGTCGAACATCGTGATCAGCGCAAAAACCGAGGCGATCGCGAAAATACCCGAAGTAAATCCGTATTCCAACCCCACGGTCGTGGCCAGGGCGGTCACGCCGGCCGCGTGACTTGAAGGCATCCCGCCCGTTCCGATAAACCAGCGGAAATTGAACTTTTTCTCCTGAATGACCCCCAAAACAACTTTGATCGTCTGAGCGATCGCCCAAACAGTCAAAGTGATTAGAAGGATTTTGTTACGCGAAATGTCTTTGAGGGCAGATTCTAGGGTTATCGGATCCATGAATGATCGGCTGCGCGTAATTGATCCGGGAGGAACTTAAAAAACCCGGGGAACAGTAAAATTTGACGTTATATCAGTATTATGTTAAATTTCATTATAACTTTGGTCGATAAAAAAGCAAGGCCTCTTTTCCCCACTTTTGGCCTCTCTTGATCCCCCTCTATCAAGTTCCAGCGACCGATAGCCCCCCCCCAGCAATAAACTTTATTTAACCATTTAAAGACAAGGAACTTGTATGCTTGCTAAAGTCCGTAGTTTCGGTATTTTGGGGCTTGAGGCCTATCCGGTGGTCATTGAAGTGGACGTCAGCCGCGGCCTTCCGGCCGTCACCATTGTCGGCCTGCCGGATGACTCGATCCGGGAAAGCAAAGAACGGGTGCGCTCAGCCATTAAAAACAGCGGTTATCGGTTTCCGGCTGACCGCATCACCATCAACCTTTCTCCGGCTGATGTCAAAAAAGAAGGACCTTCTTTTGACCTGGCGATCGCTTTGGGCATTCTGGCCGCCAGCGAACAAATCAGCCTCGAGGCCATAGCGCCTTATGCTTACTTGGGCGAGCTGTCTTTGGATGGACGACTGCAGCCTGTGACCGGAGCTATTGCCATTAGCGCTAATGCCCACAGCAAAGATCTTCGAGGAATCATATTTCCCACTTTTAACTCTATTGAAGCCTCAATGTGTAGTGAAATTCCCATAATTAGCTCAAACACCTTGAATGAAGTGGTTTACTTTACCCACAATAAAGACTCCAGATTGCCTGAAAAACCACCGTTAAATGAAGTTTTGCCGCATGAGCAGAACTACGACATTGACTTTTCCGACGTCCATGGCCAGGCCCATGCCAAGCGAGGCCTGGAAATCGCTGCCGCAGGTGGCCATAATTGTTTGTTGATAGGCCCTCCCGGAAGCGGAAAGACCATGCTCGCCCAAAGGCTTCCCACTATTTTGCCGATGATGACCAAAGACGAGATGCTGGAGACCACCAAAATCTATTCGGTCATGGGCTTGATCAAACCCGGACAAAGCATGGTCACAACCCGTCCTTTTCGAAGCGTTCATCACACCAGTTCAGCCGTTGCATTGATCGGCGGCGGATCGCACCCCAAACCCGGAGAGGTCACATTAAGCCACAATGGCGTCCTTTTCCTGGATGAGCTTCCGGAATTCAACCGGGACGCGCTGGAAGCCCTGCGCCAGCCGCTGGAAGACCATGCCGTGACCGTGGCGCGCGCCTCACGGACATTAAAATTCCCCGCCCGTTTCATTTTGATCGCTTCTTTAAACCCTTGTCCTTGCGGCTGGTTCTCCGATCCGAAAAAAAGCTGCCACTGCAGTCCGCACCAGATCCAAAAATATATGAGCAAGATCTCCGGGCCTCTGCTGGACCGCATCGACATTCATCTTAATGTGCCCGTGCCCAAAACACACGAACTGATGTCGCGTGCGCCCCAGGAAAATTCAGGGACCATAAAAGCCCGCGCTGTGGCCGCGCGCGACCGCCAGCTCAAACGGTTCGAAGGGACGGACATCCGCTGCAACGCGCAGATGGATCATCGCAAAACAAAGAAATTCTGCACCATCGACCCAGAAAGCCGCGAACTTCTTAAAAAAGCCATGGAAGAACTTGGACTTTCGGCGAGGGCGCACGATAAGATCTTAAAGGTGAGCCGGACTATAAGTGACTTGGAGGGGACTGACGAAATTTTGCCCCAGCACATCGCAGAGGCCATCGGGTACAGAAGTTTGGACCGATCCTGGTTATGAAGAATCTCGGGAGGCCGCGGAGGGGTTGTGGTGAAGCGATTTGCGTTGCCGTAACTTTCGATAAAGCGAGATGAGCGAAACTAAAAACGAAATCCTGTGTTTGGCAACGGTTAGTGCAACGCCCTTAAAGAACTTTCGTTTCATGTATCCGCTTTCTTCCAGACACCGGCGGGCATTCGCATAATCATACTGAGATAAATACTCGAGACCCAGATAATACATATTTTCCTGTCTCGCGTTCTGGATCAAAAGTTTGTAGCGCGGATTAAATAATTTTGCCGAATCAATGTGCCTGATCGCTTTATCCAGCAGATATATAACGGCCTTTTGTGTATTGAGCTTGTTGCTGCTGATATTCAGGGAGTGGACATGTTTCTCAAAAAGTTTTTCCTTCATATAGATCGCCCGGAAATTAACGGCGACCCTCAGGAAGAAATCATAATCCATGGCATTCTGATAGGCGGTGTCAAAATAACCCACCGAATCAAGACACTGCCTGCGTATCATGACGCTTGAAGTGAACACAAAGTTCCTCTCGATGAGCCTCTCGACAAATTCTCCTTGCGTATCAAAATCACTCCCGAACGTGTGGGCGGCATCCTCGAAAACCCTGCCCGGAAAATCGCGGTCGATGATATGCGCGTTCGAACAGCACATGCCAAGGTCCGGATTTCGCTCGAAGCACCGCAATTGCACAGAAAGTTTCTGGGGCAGAAAACGGTCGTCCGAGTCCAGAAAAGCGATAAACTCTCCCTTGGCTTCCTTGAGACCCTCATTCCTGGCAAAATAATTTCCTTGGTTAGGTGTAAAAATATATTTCAAACGCGGATCTTTGATGGAGGCAACAATGCTTTTCGTTGCATCGGTTGATCCGTCATCAATAACGATGATCTCAGAAAAAGGATAGGTTTGGGTCAAAACACTTTGGATCGCCGAGGCGATATACTCAGCCCGG
>CAZLRE010000109.1:0-6413 GCA_964561885.1 uncultured Planctomycetales bacterium
GATCCGTCCGTCGAATGCCTTGGCATGAACGGAACCGACCGATAAGAACACAAACACAGCTAATAAAATTAAAATCTTAAAACGTTTCACTTGAACCCTCCTTATTTAAGATACATTGAATAAATAATTTTAAACGAGATTTATCTGGATACTAAATCAGGATGAGAAAAGACTAAAATCCTCGACTGACGCTGAAGTAGAATTTACCGCTGCGGGTTTCCTCGCCGGGCTCATCGTTTAACGGATAAGCATAATCTAAATTCACAGGTCCTATCGGCGTCTTGATGCGAAGCCCAAGACCGGTACCGGACTTATATCCACCAGTAGCAAAATCACTCGTCTTCGCCCAAACATTACCAATATCAAAAAATGCGGCCAATTTAACGATCTCAATGATCGGAACTGTGTATTCGATATTTCCGATAAGCATGGCTTCCCCGCCGATCGGATCGGCCGTCAAAGGATCCAATGGACCGACCTTGCGTTCGTTATAACCGCGGATGGTGCGAGCACCGCCGGCAAAGAAGCGTTCGAAGATGGGCACCCTTTCTGAATCTCCATAGGCCTTGACCACACCGGCCCTGCCGCGCAACTCCAGGACCGTACCGGTGGAACGGATCTTGATAGGAACATAATAACTTCCTTTGGTCTGATAGCGGTAGAAATCTTTGTCACCGGCCAAAAATCCGCCGGCCAGATCAACACCGTTGCTCCATACCCAGCCCTTGGTCGGGTTATAAACACTGTCGGTGTAATCCTGGTTGATATTAAATCCGATCGTGCTGACCGTGTTTTTGCCTTCCTCAGCAGCAAGGTCAGCGGAAACGCCGGAATCCATATCGCTGATCTCAATATTCTGGAGGTTATACGACACGCCCGCGGAGACATATTCGGAGATCTGTTTACCAAGACGCAACGTTCCGCCCATACGTTTCTCGTCGTAAGCATAACCAACATCGCGCTCTTTATCACGCTGCAGATGATAGACGTCAAACCCGCCGGAGATAGGATAGTCGAAAAGCCAAGGTTCGGTAAAACTCAGCTGAAGGTTGCGGCGCGTCGAACCTGCTTCCGCGCGCAATAACAGGTTCTGTCCGCCGCCGGTGAACCGGGGCCAGTTGGTGATATCAAAGTTTTTCTGCTCGATCTCAACAAACCCGACCAATTGATCGACGGTGCTGTAACCGCCGCCGAAGCTGAAGCTCCCGGTCTTGGCCTCTTTGACCTGGACGATCAGGTTCTTCATTTCGGAATTTTCCGTGTCTTCGATATCAAAACCGACATCCTCAAAATATCCGAGATTGCGCAGGCGTTCCTTGCTGCGGCGCAATTTCTTTCCGTCGAACTGGTCGCCCGGGTACATGCGCAATTCGCGACGGATGACAATATCGCGGGTCGTGGTATTGCCCTGGATCTTGATCTTGTCGATATAGGCCAGACCGCCTTCTTCAATATCCAGACGGACATCCACGCGGCCGTTCTCATTGTTCAAGGAGGTCGATTCATTAGCCTTGGCAAAGATCCTTCCCATGTCGAAATACATGGTCTGGATGTTATTGACATCCTCTTCCAGTTTCGCGCGGCTGAATATATTGCCCGGTTTAATGGTGGTCATCGCGGCTTTGATCTCATGTTCGGAGGCGATCGAATTGCCCGCGATCACCAGATCACCGACATAATAACGCTTGCCTTCCTCCAGATTGATATTGATGACCACGCGTCCCTGGTTAAGATAGTCGACGGTGTAATTGGCTTTGGCATCAATATAGCCGTTCTGTTCATAGAACGCCTTAATGCGGTCCATATCCTCTTCCAGGACATCTTCCTTCAAATGGCCTGAGTTAAACAGCCAAGCGCGGCGAGATTTGATGACCCTGATGATCTTGCGGTCCGAATAGGCGATATTGCCAACGACATTGATCGTTTTGACTTTAACGCGGTATCCTTCGCGGACAATGAAATGCAAACTTGCTTTATTGGTCGTTTCATCATTGAAGGTTTCCACCTCGACCTTGGCCTGGCTCAGGCCTTTCTTGGCGTACATCTCTTCAATGGTGTTCACGTCATCCTTAAGGGATTTATTATCGAGGAACTTGCCTTTTTTGGTCTTCATCTTGGTCTCAAGGGCGCGTTTATTGAAATACCGCAGTTTGGAGAAGGTGATCTCCTCAACTATGGGTTTCTCGACCAATGTGATGACAACCTTGTAACCGCCCTCCACATCCTGCTTGTCGACTTTAACGTCGAAAAAATAACCAGTGTTATAAAGACGCTTTAGGTCGTCGCTCACGACATTTTCAATATAGGGCTGGCCGACGCGGGTCTTGATCTTCGCCAAAATGGCCGCGACACCGATGGATTTGTTGCCCACGATATCGATCCCTTTGACCATCTTGGATTGCGCGGTCAACGGAGCCGCGGATTCTTCGAGGGAAGCATCCTCTCCGGTTAAATCATCTTCTTGCAGGGACAGATCATTTGAGTCGGCAGAACTATCGGCCTCAACGGATTGCGCGGCGGAAAGATCCTCGGAGGAGCCTTCTTGCGCTTGGACCAGGCCGCAAGTCAGCAATGCTGTAATCAACAACAGGAGTGTAAGTGGTTTGAATGATGAAATTTTCATGTGAAGGTCAATTAATTGAGTTGATTATAGTGAGGGGGAAACCCCGTGTCAATTTAAGATATGAATATTTTGAATGACGATCACACCTCTTGGTGCACCGTCTCAAGATTGGCGAATTTAACGAACTCTTTAAAGAACTTAAGCTTGACCGTGCCCACCGGGCCGTTGCGCTGCTTGGCGATGATGATGTCCGCGATGCCCCGGTTCTCATCGGTCGGATTGTAATATTCTTCGCGCATCAAAAGCACGACCACGTCCGCGTCCTGCTCGATCGCACCGGACTCGCGCAGGTCGGACAATTGCGGCCGGTGGTCCTGACGGCTTTCGACGGCGCGGGATAACTGGCTGATCGCGATGATGGGAAGCTGCAATTCGCGGGCCAGCGCCTTGAGCGATCTGGAAATTTCAGATATCTCCTGCTGACGGCTTTCACTGCGGCCGGTGGCGCGCATGAGCTGCAAATAATCAAGGACCAAAAGCTGGATGTTATGGCTCGCCTTTAACCGGCGGGCCTTGGCGCGCAATTCGAGAATGCTGATCGCAGGAGTGTCATCAATAAAGAACGGAACATTGGACAGACGGCTGGCGGCTTTGGTCAGCATCGGCCATTCCGACGGAGATAAAAATCCCGTGCGGACTTTATGAGCGTCCACGCCGGCCTGGGAACACAGCATGCGCTGCACAAGCTGCTCTTTTGACATTTCAAGCGAAAAGAATGCGACCGGTATCTTTTTCTCAATGGCGGCATGCTCAGCGACCGAAGCCGCAAAAGCGCTTTTGCCCATCGAAGGCCTGGCCGCCACGATGATGAGATCGGATTTCTGCAGACCGGAGGTCATTTCGTCAAACTTGTAAAATCCCGTCGCAACACCGGTGACGCTCTGTTTCTTTTTGTAAAGATTGTCGATGACCTCCATCGTATCCTTGAGGATGTCCTTGATGTGCGCGGCCTCCTGCTTCTGGCGTGCGGTGGCGATCTCAAAGATCAGCTGCTCGGCGGAGTCAACAAGCTCTTCAATGTCGACACCCTTCTCATAACTGCGGCTGATGATCTCGGTGGCGTTCTTGATAAGCTTTCGCTGGATGCCCTTTTCCTTGACGATGCCGGCGTAATGCTTCACATTGGCCGACGACGGAACATGGTCAATGAGCTCGGTCAAATAGGAAACACCGCCGACGGCATCAATGATGCCCAAGTGCTTAAGCTGGTCGGAGAGTGTTATAAAATCAACGTTCTTGCGGTTGGAATAAAGATCGATGATCGAGGAGAATATCTTCTGGTGGGCGGTCTCATAAAAATAAGAGCTATCGATGTGCTCAATGGCAACACCGATAGCCTCATCATCGATCATCATGGCTCCCAGAACCGCGCGCTCGGCCTCGGTGTTCTGCGGAGGGACTCTTACTTCTTGGTCACCCATAATCGGAATTTTCCTTTAACCTCTGGATGGAGATTGATCCCGATTTCAAATATACCTAATTCTTCGACAGGCTTTTCGATCACAAGCTGGCTGCGTTCGAACGTGTAACCTTCCTGTTCAAGACCTTTAAGGATCTCGGTCTCGGTAACAGCGCCGTACAGCTTTTCCAGATCGTTAACCTCAACGGCAACGGTGATGGAAACTTTGCTGATCTTCTCAGCCAAGGCCTGAGCCTCTTTTTTATGCTCTTGGTAAAGGGCCGCTTCTTTGGCTTTCAACTGGGCGATCTTTTTGATGTTACCGGGCGTTGCGGCAACGCCAAGATTTTTAGGCAGCAGGTAATTACGGGCAAAACCGTCTTTGACCTTAACAACGTCGCCGACACGGCCCAATTTCTCGATACTTTTTGAAAGAATGATTTCCATGACTTATTTCCTTTTCGCTGAACCGACAGATAAAAGGCCCAAATAACGGGCACGCTTGATCGCCACACTGACCGCACGCATTTCTTTAGCGGAAATGCCGCTGAACCGGCGGGACACCATCTTGCCGCGCTCTGTTACGAACTTCTGGAGCAGCGGTATATTTTTATATTCGATCGCTTCAATACTGGGGATCTGAAAACGCGCGCCACGCGACATCCGACGATCTGCCCCATCCCTGCCAAAACCGCGATCATCATCGCGACCACGGTCACGATCACGGCTGTCTCTGCGACCGCCGCCTCTGCTGTCTGAAGATTTACGTCCGAACTTTCTTTCTTCCACAACTTCCTCCTTAGATTAAGTGGTCAGTGACTGTTCCAGTGACCAGTTATCAAACTGGCAACCGGCATTGGCCACCGGTACTTCTTTTATTCTTCCCAAGCAATATCTTCGGGACTAATGACATCATCCTGAACATCTGAGCCCGAAGGCCCCTTGGCAGCGGCAACTTCCGGGACACCCTCACCTGTCGGTTCCATACCCTTCGGCCCGCCTAAGAACTGAATGCGCTCGGCGCGCACATCAATGGTGCTGCGCTTTTGCTTATCAGTGGTTTCCCACGAACGGGACTGCAAAATGCCTTCAACAAAGATCTGGCGTCCCTTTTGCAAGTACTGATTACAGATCTCGGCCTGTTTGTCCCAAGCCGTGACCGTCACAAAACATGTGTCTTCCTTCAACTCGCCGGTCCTGTCTTTGAATCTGCGGTTGACAGCGATACGCAGGTTCGTCACAGCCGTACCATTGGGGGTATAACGCAATTCCGGGTCTTTGGTCAAATTACCGATCAACAAAACCTTGTTTAAGCTCGCCATCTTAGGAACCTTTCGTTATGCGTTATCGAACAACACATTCGCCATTAAACTTTAGCTTTTTGAGCGTTCACTGCGATGATCAAAAACCTAAGAACTCTTTCGTTGAGCCTTAACGACTGACGCACTTTCACCGAGGCGTTCCCTTTGCCTTCCCAATTGACCAGGTAATAAGAACCGTCCTGTACCTTTTTGATCGGAAAAGAGATCCTCTGGCGTTCAAACCAGACGTTGGAATTGATCACTTTGCCTTCGGCCTTTGTGATCGTCTCCGCGACTTGTTTGCCGACTTCCTCTTTAGCTTCCGCCGCTAAATGAGCATCCACGATGTAAACCAATTCATACTTGTTCATCATTTGTCCCGTCACTTTTTTTCATTCCCTCCAGGTTTGAGGAAATGACGAGGTCCGTCATTTACGACGACCTTTTGTTAAATTGATTCATGGCATCAACAACGCCATGCCTCATCCAAACTTCACAACATTCAACTGCGGTCTTTAGATCTCCCGGCAGCTGTTTCTTTTCCTGCACATTGAACCCATCAAGCACAAATTCAACGGTCTTATCACGTTCTCGCGGCCGACCGATACCTCCGCGCAACCGGGCGAATTCATTCGACCCGAGAGTGTTTATGATCGATTTTAAGCCGTTATGACCTCCGGCGCTGCCCTTGGCACGCAATCGCATCTGGCCGAAAGGAAGGTCCAGATCATCACAAACCACCAGTATATCCTTAAGGGCGATATTCTTTCTCGTAATCAAGGCGCTCACAGCCGCCCCGGAAAGATTCATGTATGTTAACGGCAATAATAAATAACACGTGATGCCGTCTCGCTCGCTTTTCGCGACCAAACCCTGAACCGCCGGATCATGGCGGGTTTTCACATCCCAAAGAGCGATCAGTTCCTGAACAACCAAATATCCCCAATTATGCCGCGTAGTGCGATATTTCTCATCGGGGTTGCCTAAACCAACAATCAAACGAGTATCAGCCAATTGAACCTCAAGCACGTTGATCGGAACTGGCTGATGCTAAATTGTAACCATCTACCATTTACTATCAACCAACCAC